>JADGCR010000009.1 GCA_015228895.1 Magnetococcales bacterium | reverse complement strand
TGAAGGCGAGGAGATCCTCACTGGAGAGATAGTTTCCGGTGATCTGCACCGTGGCCCCGGCGATGTTGGCATCATCCACATCCGCCAGACTCAGGCCTCCGTCCACGGGTGTGGCGGCGTCGCTCTCCGAGATGGCCAGGGGCGCGGCGGTGGCGGTGACCCCCGGGGCGTCGTTGATGGCGGTCAGGGCGATGTCCCGGGTGGCGCTGGTGGTGATGGCCCCGGCACCCTGACCATTGGAATTGGTGTCGGTGACGGAGAAAGTCACGGTCCGGGTCGCGAGGCCCGGATTGTCGCCGTTGGTGTTCTGATAGGTGATGGAGCGCAGGGCGGCCTGATAGTCGGCCTTGCTGGCGGTGCCGCTTAAGGTCAGGGTGCCGGTGGCGCCGTTCCAGGTTCCGGTGATGCCCGCCTGATCGGTGAAGGCGAGGAGATCCTCGCTGGAGAGATAGTTTCCGGTGATCTGCACCGTGGCCCCGACGATGTTGTCGTCATCCACGTCGCTCAGGCTCAAGGAGTGGTCCACGGCCATGGGGGCGTCACTTTCCGTCACGGCGAGAGGAGCCGCCGTGGTGGTGACTCCCGGAGCATCGTTGAGGGTGGTCAGAACGATGTCCCGGCTGGCGGTGGTGGTCAGGGCGCCGCCTCCCTGGCCATTGGAGTTGGTGTCCGTGACCGAGAAGGTCACGGTTCGGGTGGCCAGATCGGGGGTGATGGTGTTGGTGTTCTGATAGGTGACGGAACGCAGGGCCGTTTGATAAGCGGCCTTGCCGGCGGTGCCCGACAGGGTCAGTGTTCCCGTGGCGGCGTTCCATGAACCGGTAATGCCGGACTGGTTGGTGAAGGCGAGCAGATCCTGACTGGAAAAGTAGTTGCCGGTGATCTGCACCGTGGCCCCGGCGATGTTGGCGTCATCCACGTCCGCCAGGGAGAAGCCGTCATCCAGCGCCACCGCCCCGTCGTCTTCCGTGTAGGCCAGCGGGGCCGCGGTGGCCGTCGAGGTGGGGGCGTCGTTGATGGCGCTCAGGGTGATGTCGCGGGTGGCGACCGCGGTCAACGCTCCGGCTCCCTCGCCGGTGGAGTTGGCGTCCGTGATGGAAAAGGTCACGGTGCGGGTGGAGACGCTGGGATTGTCGCCGTTGGTGTTCAGATAGGTGACGGAGCGCAAGGCGGCCTGATAGTCGGCTTTGCTGGCGCTGCCGCTGAGGGTCAATTTTCCGAGTGCGCCGTTCCATGAACCGGTAATGCCGGCCTGGTTGGTGAAGATGAGGAGATCCTCGCTGGCGAGGTGATTGCCGGTGACCTGTACCGTGGCCCCGGAGAGGTTGATGTCATCCACGTCCGCCAGGGAGAGGCCGGGGTCCACCACGGTGGCGGCGTCTCCCTCGGTCACGCCCAGGACGGAGCCGGTGGTGTTGGTGACGGGGGCGTCGTTGACGGCGGTGATGGCGATGGTGCGGGTGGCGCTTGCGGTCAAGGCGCCCGCGCCGGTGCCGTCCGAATTGCCGTCGATGATGTTGAAGGTGACGGTCCGGTTGGCCACGCTGGGCTTGCTGAAGTTGAGGTTCTGGTAGGTGAGGGAACGCAGGGCGGTCTGGTATTGCGCCTTGGTGGCGCTCCCGGCCAGGGTCATGGTGCCGGTGGCGGCGTCCCAGGTTCCGGTGATGCCCGCCTGATTGACAAAAGCCAGCACATCCTCCCCGGACACATAATTGCCGGTGATTTGCACCGTGGCCCCGGCGATGTTGGCATCGTCCACATCCGTCAGGGTGAGAGTGCTTTTGACGGCGGTCGCGGCCCCCCCTTCGGTGAAGGCGAGGGTGCCGCCCACCACCAGGGTCGGGGTGTCGTTGATCTCCGTGACCGTGATGGTGGCGCTGTCTCCGGTGGTGCTGAAGGCCGTGGTGCCGCCTCGGGTGGAGACATCCACCTTGGTGCCGAACGCGCCTGTGGTGCGGTCCCAGGCGTAAAACGAGAGCGTGCCGGCGGTGGCCTTGATGGCGTTGGGAATGAAACGGATTTGATCCGTTTCCCGCAGCAGCAGGGCGGAAGCCGAACTGACCGCGCCCACGTTGTTCCATCCGCCGCCGGTGTTGTATTGCCAGGTGCCATTGCCGCTGGTCAGTCCGTAGACCGCGACGCCCCTGGACGCCCCGGTATCGATATCCCCGGCACCGGCCAGCAGGGTGGAAACCAGTGCGCCGGTATTGGTGGTCTGGTCTTCGGTGATGGTGGGCATGACGGGGGTGGCCGCCGCGTCCAGGGTGGGGGCGGCGTTGATGTTGATGTTGGCCGTATCCGAGGTGGTGCTGAAGGCCGTGGTACCCCCTCTGGTTGTCACATCGGTTTTGCTTCCCTGACCGCCCGCGCTTTGGGTCTGATCCCAGGCGTAAAAGCTGAAATTGGCGGAGTCGTTGGAGTTCAGGGTGTTGGGCTGGAAACGGATTTTGTCCTGCGGCCGCAACAGCAGAGCCTGGAGGTTGCTGACCGCGCCGGTGGCGATCCAGTTGGCGCCGTTGTCGGTGGAGTACTCCCAGAAACCGGCCCCCGAACCGTTGTTGATGGTGTGAATGGCGATCCCTTCCAGGGTCGTGGTGACCGCGTCCACATCGGCGATGGTGCCACCCACCAGGGTGGAGACCAGCACCCCGGTGTTGTTGGTTTCGGTATACATGATGTTGGGCATGACCGGGCTGGCGGCGGTCAGCACCGGGGCGTCGTTGAGATCGGTGACGGAGATGCCCACGGTCTCGACGTTGGTGGAAAACGGGGTGGCGTTCCCCCTGGCGACGGTGGAGACCTTGCTGCCCGCGGCCCAGGTGGCGGATTGGCCGGTGCGGTCCCAGGCCACGAAGGTGAAATTGAGGCTGCCGGGTGCGGCGTTGTTGGGTGGATTCAAGCCGTCGGGCAGCAGACGGATCAGGTCGGTGTCCCGCAACAGGAGGGAACTGGCGGACGAGACCGCGCCCACATTGTTCCAGGAGGCTCCCCCGTTGGTGGAGTATTGCCAGACCCCGTTGCTTTCGGTGAGGGTTTGTATGGCGATCCCTTCCACGGGGGCTGGCGGGGTGTCGATGTCGGTGTCGGTGATCAGGGCGCCCACGAGGGCGCTGATGCTCTGGCCGGCGTTGGTGAGGGCGTCCTCCGTGATGGTGGTCATGGTGACGGTCCCGGAGTTGTCCAGTGTCGGGGCGGCGTTGACCGTGCCGTTGATGGTCCCGGAGGCGGTGGAAAACGGGGTGGTTCCGCCACGGATGGTGGCGTTGGGGGTGTCGCCGGCCGAAAAGCTGGTGCGGTCCCAGGCGTAGAAGGAGAGGGTGGGTTGACCCGCATCCGTGCCGTCCGGTCGGTAGCGGATTTCGTCGGAGGCTTTCAGCAGGAAGACGTTGCTGGTGTTGAGTCCGGTTGGCACGTTGGTCCACGCGCCCCCGTCGATCCGGTACTGCCATTTGCCCGCGCTGTCGTTGGCCCGGTTGTAAATGGCGATCCCTTCCAGAGGAGCGGCGTCGGCATCGGTGATGTCGCCTGCGGTCAGCAGGGAGGAGATGACGGTGCCGGCGGGATTGCCATCGGTCCGCACGACGGCGGGTATGTACCAGGAAGAGCCGACCAGCACCGGGGCGTCGTTGATCGCGGCGATGTTGATGGTGGAGGTGGCGGCGGTGCTGGAAGCGGTGCCGTCGTTGACCTGGAACGAGACCGTGCGCGGGGTGGTGGTGGGGGCTTCGCTGCTGTTTTGGTATTGCACGCTGCGCAACGCGGTCTGGTAGTTGGCTTTGCTGTCCGTTCCGGTCAAAGTCAGGGTGCCGGTGGCGGCGTTCCAGGAGCCGGTGATGTTGGCGGTATTGGTGAAAGCCAGGGTGTCCTCGCCGTTCTGGTAATTGGCGGACAGGGTGATGACCGCGCTTTCCATGTTGGTGTCGTCCACATCCCCGATGGTGATGGTGGCGTCGATCACCGCGGCGGGATTGTTTTCGGTGTAATTGAGCACGGAGCCGCCGCCGATGGTGGGAGCGTCGTTGTTGCCGCTCACCACCGCGCTGGCGGTGGAGGTGGCGGAGCCGCCCCCGGAGCCGTCGGTCATGGTGAAGGCGATGCTGCGGGTGTTGGCTGTCGGGGCGGTGGCGTCGGAGTTGGTGTAGGTGATGTTGTGCAGCAGGGCGGAGACGGCGGTGGGGGTGGCGTTGGCGTTGAAGCTGATGGTCAGGTCGTTGGTGCCGCTGCCCCCCGCGAAGGTGCCGATCACCGTGCCCTGATAGCTGACGTTGGCCCCGGCCACGCCGATCTGGCCGGCCCCGGCCCCCTGGTTGCGGATGCCCAGAAGATCCTCGGTCGCGTCCCGGTTGGCGGTGATGGCCACCGTCAGGGTGCCGCCGGAGAAATTGACGTTGTCGGCGTCGGTCACCACCCCGTTGCCTGCCTGGTCGATCACCAGCGCGCCGCTTCCTTCCGCGTAGGCGAGGGAATCCCCATGGAGATTGCTTAAGATGGGGTTCGCGGAGGGGAGCACGTCGGTGTATTCGCTGCGCGCCTGCCCGGAGACGAAAAGGTCGGCTTCGATCTTCCCCGCGCTGATTTCCAGTACCCAGTCCCCCCCCTTCGCCGCGGCTCCGGTGAGGTCGTCGGAGGCGGCCACGTCGGCCCCGGTGAGTTCCGCCAGGCGGGAGACGAACGCCCCTCCCGTCATGCCGGCTCCCACGTCGCAGCCATAGATCAGGATGTCGGCATGCTCCGCCAGCGCCGCGCCCCAGTCCTGCAGGGCCTGTGCCCGGTCTTCCATGTTGACCACATCCAGTTCGGAGCCGCCCAGTTCCAGGTATCCCGCGCTGCCGTGGGAGACGATATGCAGGGTTTCGACGCCCGCGTGACCGGAGAGCGCGGCGCGGATCTGTTCCACCCCGTCCTTGTGGGGGTCGAGCAAAACCACCCGGGCCTCCTGGGGGAGAGTCCGGAGCAGGGTCTGGTAGTTGTTCACGGTGGGATCCACGAAGATCATCTCCCTGGGGGAGGGCGGTGCCTCTTCGGGCAGGGGGGGCGGGAAGGAGGGGTGATCCCCGTCGTGGCCGCCGTCGTGGCCGCCGGTATCGGCGTGGGGGTCGTGATGGAGCGCGGCAAGGGCGGTCAACACCCCGGACGCGTCGAACATCAGCCTTTTTTCCAGACGCAGGGCCAATTTGGAACGCCAGGCCGGAGCCGGTTCCGGGGGGGGCGTGGCGGTTGGGCCGCGTCCGAACAGGAGGTTGGTGATCCATGGCAGGATTTTCATTGCGTGGCGCCTCCTCAGGCGGGGAAAGGATGACCCGTAATTCTTTAATACAGTATAGCAACCATCAAGCCAATGTGTAAAGCGTAATTATTTTATTATTATTATATAGTTAGGTGTTGGTTCCGTTATCGTGTGACAGTTTTTTTTACAATTGTTGCCCAAAGATGGGCCGTTCTGGAGCTGCGATCGTTTAACAAGATGATTTAAAAGATAATTTTTTTTTACAGCCCTCGACCGCATGGAACGGTTCCAATGGTGGTGTTGTTACATAGATATGGCACGAATCATGCTTAAATCCTTGTTGGTCAAATTCTCTCACCCGGTCAAGAGTGTCGCCCGTTGAAGATGATAATCCATTTCAGGCACCTTTCTGTCCCCCGTCCCCGTGGTTGGGGTGTGGTGGGCGTGGTCGCCTTTCTGTTGTCCACGGGGGGATGCGCCAAGGTGACGGCCATTACCTCCGGGGAGCAGGAGCGTCAGGCCCGGCAGGATCGGGGGGAGCTGTTCGCCGGTCAGCAGCCCCTGACCGGCCCGCTGACCCTGCACGAGGCCATGGCCCGGGCGCTCAAGTACAATCTGGACTTGCGCCTCAAACGGATGGAGGAGGTGCTCTCCGGCCATCAGGAGGACGTGGCGCTTCTGGAGATGCTTCCCAAACTGACCACCGCGGCGGGTTATTCGGACCGTGCGCCCGACACCTCCTCGGTCAGCAAATCCATGGCGACCGGGATGGTCTCCAGCGATCCGTCGGTCTCCCGCGACTCCACCAGCAGGACGGCGGATCTCACCTTGAGCTGGAACCTGCTGGATTTCGGCATGAGTTACTATCAGACCCGTCAGGAGGCCAACAAGCATCTGATCCAGTCCGAATACCGGCGCAAGGCGGCCCACAATCTGCTCAAGGATGTCCGTTTCGCCTACTGGAAGGCCGCCGCCGCCCAATGGCTGGAGCGGGAGATCGGGACCATCCTGCAAGCCTCCGAGGAGGCCATGGAACTGGCGCGCAAGGTGGAGAACGAAAATCTGCGTTCTCCGGTGCACGCCCTGCAGTTCCAGTTGGGATTGCTGGAGATCATGCGGCAGATGGAGAAATCCCGCGCCGACCTCGCCATCGCCAGGGAGGAGTTGGCGACGCTGATCCATCTGCCCCCCGGAACCGCCTTTCAACTGGTGGATGACAGCGGCGCCATGGAACTCGCCCCGGATCCGGGGGTGCCGGTGGAGGAGCTGGAGCGCATGGCGCTGGCCGCCCGACCGGAGTTGCGCATCGAACAGTATCAGGCCCGCATCGAGGCGGATGAGACCCGCAAGGCGATCGCCCGCCTGTTTCCCGGTCTGGAGTTCGCGGTTTCGGCCAGTTACGACGACAATACCTATCTGGTCTATCAGCACTGGGCCCAGGCCGGCGCCCGGTTGAGCTGGAATCTCGTGCGCACCCTGACCAGGGCTCCCCAGATGAGTCTGGCGGACAGCCGGGAAAACGTGGTGCAGTTGCGGCGTCTGGTGTTGCATATGGCGGTGGTGAGTCAAACACGCATCGCGTTTCACGAGTACCGCGCCAGTCGGGACGCCCTGCGACGTCTCGTCGTCGAAAGCGACACCCGGCGCCGTTTGCAGGGGCATACCGCCAACCGCAGCGGGATGGGACTGGAGAGCCAGTTGGCGTATGTCCACAACGTGGCCGCCGCGGCCTTGGGACGCATTCAGCAATACGAGGCCTTTGCCCGTCATCAGAGCGCCCTGGGCCGTCTGTACGCCACCTTGGGCATGGATCACCTGAGCGGGGAGAATCCGGAGCGGGAGATTGCCCTCCTGACCCGCAGTTTGCGGGAGAACGACACCCGGTGGCGACAGATGCTGTTTGCCTCGGCGAGCCAAAAGCCCCTGCTCGACGACAGGAGCATGACCCCCTTGCCGTTGGCCGGACTGTTGCCGCGAGAGGGCAACCAGGAGTCCACCCCCGCGCCTTCCGCGGAGCAGAGGAGCGAACCTCCCGCCGCGCCGCCGTCGGTCGTGGAACCGCCTCCACCCGCGCCACTGCCGCCGCCGGTCGTGGAACCGTCCCCCGAGAGCGCGTCCACCCCGGCGCATTCCAAAGCCGAACCGCCACCCCTGCCGACGCCCGCCAAAGGAAAGACCCTGTACGTCGTGCAGGTGGCCTCCACCCCGGACCTCTCCGGCGTGAACGGACTGGTGGCCGCATTGCAGGCGAAGGGTTATACCCCCTATGTCAATCAGGTGGCCGGAGCGGATGGGCGGGACCTCTTCCAGATCTGGATAGGCCGTTTTGCGCAAGGCCAGGAGGCGGTGGCCGCCAGGGACGCGTATCAGAAGAGAGAGCGGCAACGGGCGTTCATCAAAACCGTTGCCTATTGAGGTCCGGGGCGTCTCCTCGGGTGGGGCTGGCCGGGGGTCACCCCATCAGTTCCGCCAGGGCTTCGTTCATCTTTTCCAGACGTTCGACGATGATCACCACCAGCAGCTTGGTGAGTTTGAGCTGAAACGAACATTCGAACTGTTCCAGAGCGGTCCGGTCCAGTTTGAAGACATTCACGATGCCCTGGGCGATGACGCTGGCCATGCGGCGGCGACCGCCCACCAGAAAGGCGGCCTCGCCGATAATGGAACCGGCCTCCATGTAGGCGATGATGTTGTCGGGGTACTCGTCCTTGCGGACATAAGCCGAACCGGTCAGAATGACAAACAGCGCCGAATCCCGCAAATCCCCCTCCTGAATGATCACTTCGCCGTCTTTGAACATTTCGAAAAAGTTGCCACTGTCAGCGAGTTGTTGTTTCTCCTGTTCGCTGAATGCGTCAAAAAATGGAATTCCTTCCATCATTTTGATGATTGAACTCATGCTTATCCCCCTGGAAGAGAACTACGGATTTCAAAAAGGCATATGCTTGATGTCGGTTTGACGGTATTTGATTTTCTTTTCTTTGTTCTTGAGAGAGGCCGCCAGACGCAGCCCAAGATCGTTGCGACGGGTGGTGATGGATTGAAAGCCACGGTTGGCGCAACGCAAGGCGGCGCCGTCATCGTTCCAGCCACCGCCGCGCGTGGCGTAGAACCGTTCCCGGTCGTTCTGGTGCTCCTGGTCTTCCGATGGTGTTTCGAGTGAGGCGTGATAGCGGTCCGACACCCACTCCCAGACGTTGCCGCTCATATCCTTCAGGCCCAGCCGGTTGGGGGCGCGGGTGGCGACTTCATGGGGGGAACCGTCGCTGTTGGAGCGATGCCAGCCGATCCGGCCCGGTTCGCTCGCGCCGGGAAACACCGTGCGCTGTCCTCCCTGACGGCAGGCGTACTCCCATTCCGCCTCCGTGGGCAAACGGAACTGCACATTCAGAGGGTTCTGTTCGTTGAGGGAGGTGATGAACTCCTCCACCTCCTCCCAGGAGACGTTTTCCACCGGATAACGGTCCCCTTTGCGGAATTTGGCCGGATTGTTGTGCATGACCCGTCGCCACTGGCCTTGAGTGATCTCGGTCTCCCCAAGCCAGAAGTCGGAGACGCACTGTTGCGTCACCGGTCCTTCGTCCATCTCCCGTCCCGTGGCGCGGGGGGGGGAACCCATGGCGAAACAGCCACCCCGGATCCACAGCAGGTTGGCTTCGCTCAACGGATCCCGCCAGTGGGTGCCGGTCTGGATGTTCTGTGGGGTTTTGGGCCGGGCGCCTTCCATGGTCAGGGGTTCCCACTCGTTGACCAGGTACGCCTCGGCCGGCTGGCTGATCCCCAACAGCGTCAACAGCGCCACACCGAGCAGCAGAGGGCGGTGAAGTCGGGGGAAAAAAGGGGTGGGAACCGGATTCATTGCTCTCCTTTGGTGCGGGTCAAACGCATCTGGGTGGGAATCGAGAAAATGGGGTCCATCGGGGGGTCGCGCCGGGACAATCCGTCTTTGGCCAGGGCGAGGGCCTCGGTCAACTCCACCCAGCCATCCCTGGCGCCCGGAGCAACGCCGTCCGCCTCTCCCAGCATCCCCTTGAGCAGCCACCAGGTGAAAGCCCCCTGTTGTCCCGGACCATGGGGGGCCGCCTCCCCGTGTTCCGCGGCCACGGCCATGGGCTTGCCATCCGACAACAAGGCGCGGGACACGGTGACCGGGGGTTGATCCCCGCGCAGGGCGCAGCCCGGGGTGTTGTTGAAACAGACATCCAGCAGGACCACCACCTCCCGGTTGGGCAGTCGGGAGAGCGCCCCCTGGAGCCAGGCGAGGGAGATGGCATGCTCCGGATCGAGTCGTTGCAGTTGGGCGTCGGCGGGCAGCAACAAGGCGTCGCCGGCGCCGTCCGTCCGATGGGGGACGCCCAGACCGGAGAAATAGAACAGCAACATGGCGTTGGGATTCATTTGCCCCTGCCGGACCAGCCATTCCAGGTCCTGTCGCAGGGTTTGCAGATCGGCGGCGCCGTTGACCCGCAAGCGGGTGTGGTCCGCGTCGTCCCGGAACACGCCGCGCCGGGTCAGCATGCGCTGCATGTTGGTGGCGTCCCGGTCCGCGAAGTGGCGCGCCCGGATGCGTTTGTAGTGGCTGACGCCGGCGATCACGGCAAAGGCGTCCGGGCGTTTCTGCCAGGGGGCCAACACGGGCAGGGTGGTGATCAGATCGTCGAGCACCGCGTTGTGCGTGTCGATCTCCCCGGATTTGGCCCACACCTCGTGGGGCAGGGGGCGGGAAAAGGGGATCTCCGCGTCCGGATCGGTGTAGGCGTGCAGCAACTGGTCCTTGGTCTGGACGAAAATGGCTTCGGAGGGATACTCCTTGACCAGGAGATTGATGGCCTGTCGCAGGGACTCCATGCGTTCCCCGTTGCGGAATTGTCGCCACAGGGTCTCCACCACAAAGCCTGTGGCCATCTCTTGCCAACGGTTCACCCGTGTCCCGGCCAGGCCGGTGCCTTTTTCCTCTTTTTCCTGGGTTTTCATGCGCATGATCCAGTCATAGGCTTCCAGATAGCGCCCCTGGCGAAACAGCGCGAAAATCTTGGTGTGGGCCATGGCCAGGTTGCCGGGATGCTTGAGAAAACCATTGGATGCGAGCTGGAGCGCCTTTTTGTCGTCTCCCAGTTCGAACTGGGTCCAGGCCAGGTTGGCCTGGGTCTTGGCATGTTCCGGAAAGGCGTCCAGCAATTGGGTCCAGTGCGCCATGGCCTCTTTCTTTTGGCCGGTCTGATACCAGGCCAGCCCCAGATTGAAGCCGATCGCCACGTCGTTGGGGCAGATGGAACGGGCGTTGACGAACGCCTTCATCGCCTCGTCGGGCTTGGCGTCCAGCAGCGCGATGGCCTTGCTCTCGATTTCGTGGGCCACGGCGCAGGGATTGGATTGCAGGGCGTGGACCGGACTGGCCAGCAGCAGCAGAAAGGTCAGGCTGAGGAGCAGGGAAGGCAATGTCTTCAATCCTCGATGCGTGGGTCCAGACGTCCCGCGGCGTACTCGCCGGCCATTTTGTCCAGATCCAGCACCTTGATCCGGGAGGCGTTGCCGGCGGTGCCGAACCGTTCGAACCGCTCCTTGCAGACCTTCCAGGCGGCGTCCTCGGCGGGACGCAGATATTTTCTCGGATCGAATTCGCCCGGTTTTTCCGCGAACACCTTGCGGATCGCTCCCGTCATGGCCAGCCGGAGGTCCGTATCGATGTTGACCTTGCGCACCCCGTGCCGGATGCCGGTTTCGATCTCCTCCAGGGGAACCCCGTAGGTCTCCGGGATGTTGCCGCCGTGGGCGTTGATCACGGCCAAAAGCTCCTGGGGCACCGAGGAGGAGCCATGCATCACCAGATGGGTGTCGGGAAGACGGGCGTGAATCGCCTTGATGCGCTCGATGGCCAGGATATCCCCGGTGGGCTTGCGGCTGAACTTGTAGGCTCCATGGGAGGTGCCTATGGCAATGGCCAGGGCGTCAACTTTGGTGGCCGCGACAAAACGGGCCGCTTCTTCCGGGTCGGTCAACAGGCGGTCCCGTTCCATGGCGCCCTCCGCGCCATGGCCGTCCTCCTCCCCCGCCATTCCGGTTTCCAGCGAGCCGAGCACCCCCAGCTCCCCTTCCACGGAGACGCCGATGGCGTGGGCCATCTCCACCACCTTGGCGGTGGTCGCCACGTTGTAGTCATACGAGGCGGGGGTCTTGCCATCCTCCCGCAGGGAACCGTCCATCATGACACTGGTGAAACCGCTGCGAATGGCTCCGTAACAGACCGCCGGGGATTGCCCGTGATCCTGGTGCATCACCACCGGCAGATGGGGATAGACTTCGAGAGCCGCCAGGATCTGGTGGCGCAGAAAAGCCTCCCCGGCGTATTTTCTGGCGCCGGCCGAGGCTTGCAGAATCACCGGGCTGTCGGTATCATCCGCGGCGCGCAGGATGGCGCGCACCTGCTCCATGTTGTTGACATTGAAGGCGGGGATTCCGTAATTGAATTGGGCGGCATGGTCCAACAGCTGCCGCATGGATGCCAATGGCATAACTCGGGTCTCCTGTATGGTTGACGGCGATTCATGCGACCGGGGACGCAAGAGACGCTCCAGTCGAAGAGAGAATGTTGCCGATGTCAAAGTGATTGTCAATCGTCCAAGGCGTCATTTTGGGAGCGCACTTGCAAATGATCCGATTATAGATCAAGAATCGTGGAAACGAGAAAAAGATTTTTGCTTTCCACCCCGGAAAGGGGTGTTTTTTTCCGCAAGCTCTGTCCATGGATCGATACGCCGTCATGACCACCCGCCCGGTTCTCCCCGTCCACGCTTCCCCGGACCCGCCTCCCGCGCGGCGTGGGGGGGGGGAAGTTCCGTTGCTGGCCGCCAGGGGCGTCACGGTGCGCCGGGGCGGGGAGACGGTGTTGCGGGAGGTGGATCTGGCCATAGGATGCCGGGAGATCGTCACCATCATCGGACCCAACGGCGCCGGAAAATCGACCTTGTTGTCCGCGTTGCTGGGTCTGACGCCCTTGGCCGGCGGGCGCGTGGAGCGTCATCCCCGTCTGGTGGTCGGGTATGTGCCCCAACGGTTGCGCATCGATCCCGCCCTGCCGTTGACCGTGGAACGTTTCATCGCCCTGTCCGCCCCCGGGGTCGCGCCGGACCCGGAGCTGTTGCGCCGCCTCGGCTGCGAGCGACTCGGCCGGCGTCCCATGCACGGCCTCTCCGGGGGGGAGACGCAACGGGTGTTGCTGGCCCGCGCCTTGAGCCGCCGCCCCAACCTGCTGGTCCTGGACGAACCGGCCCAGGGCATGGACATGGCCGGGGAACAGCAACTGTACGCCTTCATCGAACAGTTGCGTCAGGAGGAGGGGTTGGCGGCCCTGCTGGTCTCCCACAATCTCCATTTCGTCATGGCCGGGGCGGATCATGTGGTATGCCTCAACCGTCATGTCTGCTGTTCCGGCACCCCGACCGCGGTGTGCGCCACGCCGGAATTCCAGTTGCTGTTCGGGGAAAAGGTCCCTGGCCTGGGCTACTACCAGCACCATCACGACCATTGCCGCAGCGAACACGGCGCACTGGGGGAGGGGGGTTGAGACGAAAATGGAAGAGTTCATGATGCGCGCCCTGTTGTCCGGCATGGGCGTGGCTCTGGCCGCCGGTCCCCTGGGTGTCTTCGTGGTGTGGCGGCGCATGGCCTACTTCGGCGACGCCCTGTCCCATTCGGCCCTGCTGGGGGTGGCGCTGGGCCTGGTCACCGGCCTGAACATGAATCTGGCCATCGCCGGGGTCTGTCTGACGGTGGCGGCCTTTGTCACCTGGCTTGGCTCCCGCCCGGAGTTTTCGACGGACACCGCCCTGGGGATTTTCTCCCACGCCGCCCTCTCCCTGGGGCTGATCGCCGCTTCCCGGTCGGATGAGGCGCGGGTGGACCTGATGGGCTATCTTTTCGGGGATGTGCTGGCCAGCGGTTGGGGGGATGTGCTCTGGATCTATCTCGGGGGTGCCATGGTGTCGCTCCTGTTGCTCCGTTACTGGAACGACCTGGTCAACCTCACCGCCCATGAGGGACTGGCGTTTCTGGACGGGGTGAATGTGTTCCGGTTGCGGATCGTGTTCATGCTGCTCACCGCCCTGGTGACCGCCGCCGCCATCAAGGTGGTGGGGGCGCTGCTCATCACCGCCCTGCTCATCATCCCCCCCGCCGCCGCCCGCCCCTTTTCCTCCACCCCGGAAGGGATGGCCCTGCGCTCCGCCCTCATCGGCGCCATGAGCACCCCGTTGGGCCTGCTCGCCAGCTATCATTGGGATTTGCCCAGCGGTCCGGCCATCGTGCTGGTGGCGTCGCTTTTTTTCCTGCTGGGTCTGGTTCTCGGCAGGCGCGAGGTGGGGTGAGTCACTCCTTCTGGGCGTCCGTCCCCCGTTTTGGCTCCTCCCGGAACAGGTCCGGATGTTCCGCGCCGCTTCTGCCGCTTCCCCCCCGCTCTGGCCGCATCCGGCCAATCTCCATGCCGTCTCCGGCCTTGGGCATGAGGGGCTCCCCCCGCAGGTTGATGCGCTTGAAGAGTAAATCGATGGACAGATCGTGTTGCTCCGGGGTCATCCTGAGACATCCTGGCGGTCAAACAGATATTTCAATGAATTGATCCCGCCTATCAATACGGAAAATATTAATGATTGTCAACGTAAAAAGTCGGGACGGGGCAGCCCTGTTCAGGATTCCCCTCACAAAACCCGCAACACCTCCCAGGCCATGCCCATATCCTCCGGGCGATGGGCGTTGGAACCGGGGGAGAGCAGGGCGCCGCGTTTCCGGCAGATCTCCAGGTAGGGGGCCATGGGCTCCTGATAGGCCGGGTTCAACTCGATGGCCTTGCCGTTGGCCGTGGCCTGGCACACCACATCGTCGAACAACTCCATGGGGAACGGGGTCACATACTTGTGACACACCCCGCCGGGATGGGCGATGGCGTCCACCAGTGGATGCCGGGCCAGACACAGCAACGCCCGGTATTCCAGTTCTATGGCCCGTTCCGGTTGGAGCGTCTCCAGATTCCAGCCATGTCCCGGATAGGCGTGCACCGCGCCCAGCACAAACTCCACCACGTCGAGCATCTCTTGATTGATCAACAAATGACCGGAGAAATCCAGAATCGGCACCTCCACGCCGATCAACACCGTCATCTCCTCCGCCATGGGCCGGCGCAACCGGGTCACGGCCTCCACATAGGCGGGAAACCATCCCGGACCGGCCACCAGTTCCGGTTCCGTGTGCTCGGTCATGATCAACCGCTTGATCCCCCTGGCCCGCGCCCGCGCCAACACTTCGGCCACCGGAGCCGCCCCGTCGGAAAAATCCGAATGCACATGATGCTCCCAGAAAGGCAGCCGGGAGATGGGCCGATTGGCGGGATAGAATAATTCTTCAGGATCCAAGCGTTTGATTTTTTTGATCATTTTTTTACCATGTCACCAATCGTTTGCAGGAGTGACCGTTTGCATCAATTGCCATTTCCAAAACCCTCTCCAGTGGGATATGATTATGTATTCTGATCTCTTGTAAACAGCAACCCACAATCACCACACGAAGGAAGGGGGGGGTATGTCATTTCTCAACCGAATCAAGTTGCGGAATCAAATTCTGCTGATGCTTTTTTTGCCCATGCTGGTCATGATCGGCTTCGGGGTGGCGGGCGTTCTGGAAAAACGCCATCTGACCCAACAGATGGACGCCATGAACGCCTTGACCAGTCTGGGGGTGCGCATCAGCGAGGTGGTGCATGAATCCCAGAAGGAACGGGGCATGAGCGCCGGTTTTCTGGGCAGCCAGGGGAAAAGATTCAGCGACCAGCTGCCCAAGCAACATCAGGATGCCGACGCCCAGATCAAACAGTTGCAGGAGTACCTGCGCGGTTTTCAGAGCCGCGCCTTCGGCACCCGGTTCAACGACTCCCTGACCAGCGCCGTGGGACTCATGGACAAAATTCCGGAGATCCGCCGGCAGGTCCTGGCGCTCTCCATGCCGGCCCCGGAGGCCATCGGTTTCTATACCCGGATGATCACCGATCTGCTCAACGTGGTCGGCGCCCTGCCGAAACTCTCCGTCACCGCGGAGATGTCCGCCCTGACCGGGGGATATGTCCATTTTCTGCTGGCCAAGGAACGGGCCGGACAGGAACGGGCGGTGCTCACCAACACCTTCGCCAAGGATGCCTTTGGCGCGGGAATGTATCAGAAATTCATCGCCCTGGTCACGGAACAGAACGCCTATCTGGGGGTCTTCGAATCCCTGGCCCAGGAGGAACAGCGCGCTTTCTTCAAGGAAAAAATGGCCGCTCCCGTGGTGGAGGAAGTGGAAAAGATGCGTGCCATCGCCCTGAACAAGGCCATGGAGGGCAAGTTCGGAATGGACCCCAATCAGTGGTTCACCGCCATCACCGACAAGATCAATCTGCTCAAGGAGGTGGAGAACCGGCTCTCCCAGGATCTGGATCACCGCACCGTCTCCTTCGCCAGGGAGGCCAGACTGCTTTTCTGGATTTATCTCTCCTGCACCACCGGCATCGTCCTGCTCAGCATCCTCATCGGCGTGGTGGTGGCCAGGGGCATCCTGCACCAGATGGGGGGCGAACCCGTGGAAGTGGCGGAAATGGTCAAGACCATCTCCACCGGACAACTCACCGTCTCCTTCGACGCGCGGGCCAAAACCGGGGTCTACGCCGCCATGGAGATCATGGTGGACAACCTGCGCAACACCGCTGGCACCCTGATGGAGGTGGGTGTCAATCTGGTCAATCAAAGCGCCAACACCAGCGCGAACGCCCAGACCGTCTCCCAGGGGGCCACGGAGCAGGCCGCCGCCATCGAGGAGACCTCCGCCGCCATGGAGCAGATGGCCGCCAACATTCAGCAGAATACCGACAACGCCCAAATGACCGAGAAAATGGCGCGCAAAGCCTCGGTGGACGCCCAGGAGAGCGGAGAAGCGGTGCGTCAGGCCGTGGAGGCCATGCAGCAGATTGCCAGCAAGATCAGCATCATCGAGGAGATCGCCCGCCAGACCAATCTGTTGGCCCTGAACGCCGCCATCGAGGCCGCCCGCGCCGGGGAGCATGGCAAAGGGTTCGCCGTGGTGGCCGCGGAGGTGCGGAAACTGGCGGAACGGAGCCAAATCGCCGCCGGGGAGATCACCCGGCTCTCCACCACCAGCGTCCATGTGGCGGAAAAGGCCGGCATCCTGCTGGCGACTCTGGTGCCCGATATCCAGAAAACCGCCCAACTCGTCGGGGAGATCACCACCGGATCGGTGGAACAGGCGCAAGGGGCATCCCAGGTCAACGAGGCCATCCAGCAACTGGATCAGGTGCTGCAGCAGAACGCCGCCTCCTCCGAAGAGATGTCCGCCTCCGCCGACGACCTGGCCTCCCAGGCCACCACTCTGCAAGAGGCTTTGGAGTTCTTCAAACTCTGATCACCGCGGGCCGGTCGGCGTGGTGTGGCCATCCTGACCGGCCCGGGTTCATTTTTTCAGCCGTGTCACCCGTCCTTCCAACCGTGGGGTCCAGTGCTTGTGGGCCAGCAGCCACTCTTTGAGCTGATTGGTCACCAGGGTGGCCCCGCTGGCGTCGATCAACACCTTGCCCTTGGCCAGGGCGTCGTAACCCTCCTTGCCGGAGGCCAGATAGTCGGTGGTGGCCACCCTGTAGCGCCGTTGGGGTTCCAGCGGAGCCTCTCCCACCCGCACCTCCCGCACCCGTCCGCCGGGGGGCTGTTCCGGGTCGTAGACCACCCGCATCCCGGCCACCTGGGGGAAACGTCCGGAGGGACCTTCCGCCTGGCTCAAGGCGTTCTCCAGGGTGGTCAGCAGCTCCTGGCCGCTCACTTCCAACAGCACGCCGACGTTGCCGAAGGGGAGTTCGGTCAGGATATCCCTGGCGGAAAAGAGATACCCTTCCGGATAGACGCGATTGCCCCGCAGTCCCCCTCCGTTGAACAGGGCGACATCCGCCTCCAGCGCCTCGCGCATCACATCGGTGAGGAGGTTGGCGAAAACGTTCTCCCTGGTGCGCACCTCCCCCTCCAGGGTGGTGAAGGGCGTGGCGACGGTCAGCAGAGGGGCGCCCAACGCCTCATCCAGTGTCTTTTGCCAACGCTCCACCAGTCGGTTCATGGCCGGGTCCGGTTCCACGCCGACCACGGGACGCACCTGCCAGGAGGGATGCCAGCGGAGAGCGTTCCGTGTTTTTTCCTCGACAGCGGTTAGTTCCGCCACACCGAGGAACTGGTTGTCCGAACCGGATTTCAGGATCAGCACCCCCTGTTCGTACAGGGCCGCCGGGTCGTGGTCATGTCCTCCCAGGATCAGATCGATCCCCTGGACGGTGGCGGCCAGTTCCCGGTCTTCGGCCAACGGCAGGTGGGTCAGGGCCACGATCACCCGGGCGCCTTGGGCCTTGAGTTCCGCGACCTCCCTGCGGGCGGCCTCCATCACCGGCTCGAAGCGCACCCGCTTTCCGGGTTTGGAGGTGCTGGCGGTATGGGGGGTGATCAAACCGAAAAATCCCACCTTGACCCCATGCATCTCCCGCATCAGTTGCCGTCTGGTCCCCGGCACCGACTCTCCGTTCTCCAGGGTCATGTTGGAGGCCAGCCACACGGCGTGCGACTCTCTGAGTCGGGCGATCATGTTCTCCAGACCGAAATCGAACTCGTGGTTGCCCGGCACCGCCACCATCATGCCCAGCCCGTTCATGGCCTCGATCATCTGTTTCCCCCGGACCAGTCCGGAGAGCGACGAAGGGGAGAGCAGATCACCGCCAAAGGTGAAAACCAGTTGGGGATCCCGTTGCCGATAGTCCCGCAACAGGGTTCCCAAAGCCGCCACCCCGCCCAGCCCGTTCCGGGGTTGCAACTCGTAGACATCGTTGACATGCAGAAAGGTCAGTTTCTTCTCGTCCGCCAGGGCAGTCAGGTGGATAAAAGATGTCAGCATGGCTCCAAACAGCGGATACAAAATGTGTTTCATGATCAAGACAACTCCTGATTGTGTTTCTGAAAGGCCATTTTTTCGGAAAACAGTCTGTTGGATCTTCCCGGAATCTTCTTGCATTGAGCAGGTTGGCACGACGGGCGGATGGCCCACTACGCCACGCGTTGTTGCCACTGGAGGAGGATCTCCCGCACTTCAGGCAGGCACGAACCGCAGTTGCTCCCCGCCTTGAGACGCGCACCGATGGCGGAGATCGTTGGGGCGGTTCCTTCGACCAATGCCTGTTGAATCTGTTCCGCACTCACCCCCATGCAGGCGCAGATCGTGCGCACCGGCCGGTAGTCTTGCGCAGACCCGCGCCCCACCAGCAATCTCTGTCGCGCCTGCCCTTCCAGATGTTGGTGTTGAAACAGGGAGGCCAGCCCTTCCGGTTTTGGCAAAGTCCCTTTGGCTTCAATGAAGAGTATCCCTTCCAGGCGCCCCTTACGCAACAGGGCGCGGCGAAAACGGTAATGGGCCGCATCGGAAAACTCCATCCACTCCTGATCGGCCTCCGCGCCAGCTTCCAGCCAGAGACTGCTCTGCGCCTGCCACGACTCCAGCGCTTCCGTCCCCTCCAGATGGTAAAGCCATACCCCATGTTCCAAAGGCTGGCGCCCCCACCACAGGCCGTTCTGCGCCAACGGAGCGCCGGAACGGCGCAACAGGAAGCCATGCCAGCACCGCGCCAGAGGTTCCACCTTGGCCGGACTCCGTTTGAATTCCGGCTGTCCTGAATGGGGATCCCCTTTGGCGGGCACCAGGAGATTGACCGTTCCCTGTCCGGCAAACTGGTGATTCCAGTGCATGGCCATGAACAGCTGGCCGGAGCGTTCGTCCGGGTTGAAAATGATCCGCGTGATCAGACTGCCCGCTGGGGTGGAGATCCGAGCCAACGCCCCATGGGTCAGGCCATAACGCTGGCCGTCGTCGGGATGGATTTCGGCCACGGGAAACGTCCCGTGCCGACAGAGACGGGGAGCCACCCCGGTACGGGTCATGGTGTGCCACTGATCCCGCAGCCGTCCGGTATTGAGAATCAAGGGATACTTCCGGCTGGTGGGGGTGGCGGGTTTTCTGGGAAGAACCTCCACCAGCCGCGCCCGTCCGTTGGGGGTGGAACAGGTTTTTCCTGCACCCAGACGCGGTGTGCCATGCACCACGCCCTGATCATCCCGCCACAACGGCCACTGCACGGGCGACAAGGCGTCGTACGCCTCATCGGTCAGGGAGGCGAGGAGCGACAAGTCGAAGACCCGTTCCCCCTGGTTTTCAAACCCACTGAGCGCCGCGTGTTCCCGAAAGATGGCCGCCGGATTGTGGAAATCGAAGGCCTGGCTGTGCCCCAGACGTTTGGCCACCTGACAGAGCTGCCACCAGTCGGGTTGAGCCAGACCAACCGGAGCCAAGCCACTCCGTTGCCGAGAGATGCAGCGTTCTGAATTGGTCACCGTCCCACTCTTCTCGCCCCAGGTTTGTGCGGGCAGCAGAATATGCGCCAAGGCGGTGGTATCGGTCTGGGCCACCGCTTCGCTCACCACCACCAGGGGACAGCGTTCCAGGGCGCGTCGCACCTGAGCGGTATTGGGCAGGCTGACCATGGGGTTGGTGCCCATGATCCAGACCGCCTTGATCTGCCCGGACTCCATGGCCTGGAACAGTTCCATGGCCAGGCGTCCCGGATGACGTGGCACCAGTTTGCTCCCCCAGAACCGTCCCACCCGCTCCCGGTGGGCGGGATTGTCAAGTCCCATGTGGGCGGCCAACTGGTTGGCCATCGCCCCCACCTCCCGCCCGCCCATGGCGTTGGGTTGGCCGGTGAGGGAAAACGGCCCCATGCCGGGTTGCCCAATACGGCCCGTGGCCAGATGGCAATTGATGATGGCGTTCACCTTGTCACTGCCGCCGGCGGATTGATTGATCCCCTGGGAGAAGAGAGTGACGCTCTGTCCGATGCCGCAGAAAAGTTCATAGAACGCGGTGACGGAGGAGGGATCGAGTCCGGTGGCTTTGGCCACCCGTGGCGGATCCGAGGCGTAGGCAGCTGCCAGCTCCAGGGTGTAGGCCTCCATCTCCGTATGGTTTTTGAAATAGTCGGTTTTGGCGTGACCATGCTGAATGATGTAGTGCAACAGACCGAGCCACAACACGGCATCGCTGCCGCCGATGAGAGGCAGATGAAGATCCGCCGCTTGGGCGGTTGCGGTGCGTCGAGGGTCGATGACGACCAGTTTCTTGCTGGGATCGGCCTGCCGGGCCGCCTGGAGGCGTTGGAACAGCACTGGATGGCACCAGGCGGTGTTGCTGCCCGCAATCACCACCAGTTTGGCCAGTTCCAGATCCTCGTAGCAGCAGGGCATCAGATCTTCGCCAAACGCCCGCTTGTGGCCCACCACGGCGGAGGCCATGCAGAGTCGGGAGTTGCTGTCGATGTTGGCCGCGCCGATGAATCCCTTCATCAGCTTGTTTGCCACATAATAATCTTCGGTCAACAATTGCCCGGAGAGATAGAACGCCACCGACTCCGGTCCGTGTTGCCGGATGGTGCTGGCGAAACCGTGCGCCACTGCTTCCAGGGCGCGCTCCCAGGTGACGACCTCTCCCCGGATTTTCGGAGCGAGCAGGCGCCCGTCCATGGCGATGGTCTCCAGAAGGGCCGACCCCTTGCTGCACAGGCGACCATAATTGGCCGGATGGAGCGGATCTCCCCGCATGGAGGCAATGCCCCCATGACCATCGGGTTGCAGCAGAATGCCGCACCCGGTGCCACAGTAGGGACAGGTGGTGGCAATGGGGGACAGGTCAGCCATGGTCGCGGCTTAGGGCGAGATAGAGCTTTCCGTCCTCCTCCTTGAGGGCAAACCGACCCACACAGCCTTCATCCGGCCCCACTACCGCGCCGCTGGACAGGTCGATGCTCCAGTTGTGCAACGGGCAGGAGACCTTGCCTCCATGAACAATCCCCGGTGACAGCGGCCCCCCCCGATGGGGGCAGCGATCCGCCAGGGCGTGGACTTGATCGTCCATGGTGCGAAAGATGGCGATATCTCCCAGGGTCTCGGTTTTGACCACACGCGCTCCCTGCCGTGGAACAGACTCTTTGTCGCCGATGCAATACCAAGTGCGCATATCAAACTCCTGTGGCTTCATGAAGGATGGCCATGGGGGCGAATTCGGTCGCCGCCACCCCATGGTGGGCGCGCTGCTCCCAGGGATCGGGCAAATGGGCGTGGGCCTCTGTGAAGGCGGCGTACAGGCGGCGGCGATGGTTGTCGTCTTGCACCAGCCGCTCGTGAATCCACTCCAGTCCCACCCGCTCCACCCAGGGAGCGGTGCGTTCCAGATAGCGGGCTGTGGTGCGATAGAACTGCATAAAGGAGCCGGCATACTCCAGCACCTCGTCCATGGTCGCCACCTTGGTCAGGAGATCGGTCACCCGCACCTTGATGCCGCCGTTGCCCCCCACATGCAGCTCCCAGCCCGAATCCACCGCCACCACGCCGAAATCCTTGATCGTGGCTTCGGCGCAGTTTCGTGGGCAGCCGGAGACTGCCAATTTGAATTTGTGCGGCGTCCAGCAGTTCCACAACAGTTTTTCCAGCTGCACCCCCATGGCCTCCGAATCCTGGGTGCCAAAGCGGCACCAGTGGCTGCCAACACAGGTTTTCACCGTGCGCAACGCCTTGCCATAGGCGTGGCCGGAGAGCATGCCATTCCGCCCCAGCTCCGCCCAGATGGCAGGCAGATCCTCCTTTTGCACCCCCAGCATGGTAAGACGCTGCCCGCCGGTGAACTTCACCTCTGGAATGGCAAAACGCTCCACCAGATCGGCGATCACCCGCAGCTCGTTGGGGGTGGTGAGGCCACCAAAGATGCGGGGAATCACGGAATAGCTCCCATCTTTCTGGATGTTGGCGTGGATCCGCTCGTTGATGAAGCGATCTCCAAGCCGCTCCTGGTACTGCCGGGGCCAGAAGGCATGAATATAGTAGTTGATCGCCTGACGGCAGGCCGGGCAGCCATCCGGCGTCTTCCACTCCAGGGTGGTCATGGTGTCGGGCACGGTGGTCAAACAGCGGTCGCGCACGGCGTCGCGCACGGCGTCACTGGTGAGGGTGGTGCAACCGCAAAGCGGCTTGCTGACCGGGATCGCGTAGTCGCCGCCCAGGGTATGGGCCAGGATCTGTTCCACCAATCCGGTGCAGGAGCCACAACTGGCCGAGGCTTTGGTGTGCAGCCGGATCTCCTCCAGGGTGGTGAGATCCTTTTCCAGAATCGCGGCCTGGATGCGCCCTTTGGTGACCCCGTTGCAGCCGCAGATCTCCCGACTCTCCGGCAGGTCGCCCACGGCCATGCCCCCATGACCCGCATCACCAACGTGGTGGGAGCGTCCGAAGAGCAGATGCTCGCGCAGGGCATGGATGTTGGTGCCATCCCGCATCATTTCCAGATACCAGGGGCCATCCATGGCATCCCCGAGCAACACGCCGCCCTGGATCACCTCGTTTTTGATCACCAGTTTTTTATAGACCCGGCGATGGGGATCTTTGAACAGGATCTCCTCACACCCCTCATCGCCCAGAAAATCACCGGCAGAGAAGAGGTCGATGCCCGTGACCTTGAGCCGGGTAGAGATGACCGAGCCGGTATAGCGGCCCGCCTCCTCCATTCCGGCCAGATGTCGGGCCAGGATGCGGCCTTGCTCGAACAAAGGCGCCACCAGTCCGTAGACCACCCCCCGATGCTCCACACACTCCCCCACCGCCACAATGCGTGGGTCGGAGGTGGTCATCTGATCATCGATGCAGAGGCCACGACCACAGACCAGCTCTGCCGTTTTGGCCAGATCGATGTTGGGACGCACCCCCACGGCCATCACCACCAGGTCAGCCGCCAGCTCCGAGCCATCCTGGAAGCGGATGCCGGTCACCTGTTCCGTGCCCAGGATCGCCTCGGTGAGCGCCCCCAGACGAAATCGCAGCCCCCGGCTCTCCAACTCATCCCGCAACATGGTCGCTGCCGTGACATCCAACTGGCGCTCCATGAGGATCTCCATGAGGTGCACCACCGTCACCATCATCCCCTGCTTGAGCAGTCCCATGGCCGCCTCCAGCCCCAGCAGACCGCCACCGATCACCACCGCCCGCTGATGATCGCGTGCGATGGAGAGCATGACCTCCACATCCTTCAAATCCCGAAAACTGACCACCCCCGGCAGTTGATGGCCCGGCACTGGAATCCGTACCGGATGGGAGCCGGTGGCCAGAAGCAGGCGGTCGTAGGGGTGGCGTTCCCCCCGGCTGTCCTCCACCACCCCCGCCGCCCGGTCGATGCGGGTGGCGGCGACTCCTGGCCGAAAGGTGATCCGATGCTGTTCATACCACGCCAGAGGATGGGTGATGATCTCCTCCACCCGCTTCTCTCCGGCCAGCAGGGATGAGAGGAGAATCCGGTTGTAGTTACCATGGGGTTCCTCCCCCAGGATGGTGATCTGGTAACGATCTGGAGCCAGTCGCAACAGCTCTTCCCCGGTGCGGATTCCGGCCATGCCGTTTCCCACCACCACAAGACGTTGACGTGTGCGCTTCATTGGTATGCACTCCTTGTCCGGCGAACACAGGGCAAAAAAAACGTCCAAGCCACTCCCGCCGGTGGCGGCGAAGCGGTTTGGACGTCGTTATCCATAGACCCTGCGGCGGGTCCCATGCTTGGTCATCGTCCCGCAACGTTGCGGGTATGAATAGCCTT
>JADGCR010000099.1 GCA_015228895.1 Magnetococcales bacterium | reverse complement strand
ACTGGAGATTATTATTCATGAACATCCGTTTGTCACGATCCGTTTTGGCCCTTTCCTTGTTTTTGAGTGCCGCGCCTAGCGCATGGGCGGCTGGGGAGGTGGATCACAGTCAACATCAACAATCCGCCGCAGCCGAGGCCAGCCATGCCGACAAAATGGAAGGCAAAATGGCCAAGATGTCGGTGCGCATGGAAAAGATGCAGCAGGAACTCGCCTTGGCCCGGGAACGGATGAACGCCTCCCACGAACTGCTGGAGCGGATTCAGCAAACCCCGCCTGGAGTGGGGCGGAACGAAATGCTGGCGGAACACGGTGCCGGTCTGCGGGCCATCCTGACCACCCTGCGCAACCAGATGGAAACCATGATGACCATGATGGAACAGCATCACGACAAGAACCAAAAAGGGATGGACCACGGCGGCGGCGCGGGCGGCAAGATGGATCACGAAATGATGGGAGACATGGCCAGACACCATGAGGCGATGCGGCTGCGACTGGAACTTCTGACCCATCTGACGGGACAGGCGGAGAGCCATCTGCAGGCCGTCTCCCAGGGCAAATAAACGCATTCCGTTTTGATTCTCGTCAGGAACCCGCTCCGATGATCCCTTGGCTGATTCGCTGGTCGTGCCGCAACCGTCTGCTGGTGTCGCTGGGCACCCTGCTGATCATCGGATGGGGGATCCTCGGGGTGTCGCGCATCCCGTTGGACGCCATTCCGGATCTGTCGGACGTGCAGGTGATTCTCTACACCGATTATCCCGGCCAGTCCCCCCAGGTGGTGGAGGATCAGGTCACCTACCCCTTGACCACGGCCATGCTCTCCGTGCCCCGTTCCAAGCTGGTGCGGGGCTTCTCTTTTTTCGGGGCATCATTCGTCTACGTCATCTTCCAGGACAACACCGACATCTACTGGGCGCGCAGCCGGGTGCTGGAGTATCTCAACTTCGCCAGCAGGCGTCTGCCTCCCGGCGTGACTCCGGCCTTGGGACCGGACGCCACCGGGGTGGGGTGGGTCTATCAGTATGTGGTGCTGGCCAGGGAGCGGACCCTGGCGGAGCTGCGCACCTTGCAGGACTGGTATCTCCGTTATCATCTGGCCAAGGCGGAAGGGGTGGCCGAGGTGGCCAGCGTTGGGGGATTTGTCCAGCAATACCAAGTCATTGTGGATCCGCAACAGTTGCAGGCCTACGACCTGCCCCTGGCCCGCGTCACCCGCGCCATCGCGCAGAGCAATCGGGATGTGGGGGGCCGGGTGGTGGAAATGGCCGAAACCGAGTATGTGGTGCGGGGACGGGGCTATCTGCGAGGGGTGGAGGATATCGGCAAGATCGTCCTCAAGGAGGAGAACGGGATTCCGGTCCGTCTGCGGGACGTGGCCCGGATCGAGCTGGGACCGGACGAACGCCGGGGACTGACGGAGATGAACGGCGAAGGCGAGGTGGTCAGCGGCATCGTGGTGCAGCGTTTTGGACAGAACGCCCTGGAGGTCATTCGCAACGCCAAGCTCAAGCTGGCGGAGCTGGGGGAGTCCCTGGGCAAGGATGTGCGCGTCGAGGCGCTTTACGACCGTTCCGAACTCATCCTGCGGGCCGTGGACACCCTGAAGCACACCCTGATCGAGGAGAGCCTGATCGTGGCGGCGGTCTGCATCCTGTTTCTGTTGCATGTGCGGAGCGCCTTCGTGGCCATCTTGATGCTGCCGGTGGGGGTGCTCATCGCCATCATCCTGATGGAAAGCCTGGGCATGACCTCCAACATCATGAGTCTGGGGGGCATCGCCATCGCCGTCGGGGCCATGGTGGACGCGGCGATCGTCATGATCGAGAACGCCCACAAACATCTGGAGCGGGCCTCCCCGGACACCCCGCGCCATCAGGTGATCATCAACGCGGCGGTGGAGGTGGGTCCGGCGCTGTTCTTTTCCCTGTTGATCATCACGGTCTCCTTTCTGCCGGTCTTCGCCCTGGAGGCCCAGGAGGGACGGCTGTTCAAGCCCCTGGCCTTCACCAAGACCTTTGCCATGGGGGGGGCCGCCCTGCTCTCCATCACCCTGGTGCCGGTTTTGATGCTGTTGTTCGTGCGGGGGCGGATTCTGCCGGAGAGAAAAAACCCCATCAACCGCCTGTTGATCTGGCTCTATCGTCCTGTCATCCAACTGGTGTTGCGTTTCAAGGCGGTCTTTGTGCTGCTGGCCCTGGCGATCCTGGGGATGACGGTGCTGCCGGCCTCGCGCCTGGGAAGCGAGTTCATGCCCACCCTGAACGAAGGGACCCTGCTGTACATGCCCACCACCTTGCCGGGTCTCTCCATGACCAAGGCCGAGGAGATGCTGCAAACCCAGGACAAGATCATCAAGGGCTTCCCGGAGGTGGCGTCGGTGTTGGGCAAGGCGGGACGGGCCGCCACGGCCACGGATCCGGCCCCGGTGGAGATGTTCGAGACGGTGATCAACCTCAAGCCGGAAAGCGCGTGGCGTCCGGGCATGACCATCGACCGACTGATCGCCGACATGGACGCCGCGTTGCAGTTGCCCGGCGTCAGCAACGCCTGGACCATGCCCCTGAAGGCGCGGATCGACATGCTTTCCACCGGCATCCGCACCCCGGTGGGGATCAAGGTGTTCGGCAAGAATCTGGAGGAGTTGGAAGCCGTGGCCGCCAGAATCGAGGCCGTGGTCAAGCGGGTGGCGGGGACCACCAGCGCCTACGCGGAACGGGTGGGGGGTGGATTTTATCTGAACATCGAGCCGGACCGGGATCTCATCGCCCGTTACGGATTGAGCATGGATGATTTGCAGGAGGTGATCCTGACCGCCCTGGGGGGAGAAAGCGTCACCACCACGGTGGAGGGACGGGAGCGTTTCAGCGTGAATGTGCGTTATCCCCGTGATTTTCGTTCCGATCCGGAGACCATCGGCAAACGGGTGCTGGTGCGGACCGAGTCGGGGATTCAGGTGCCTTTGGGACAGTTGGCCACCATCCGCACCGGGCAGGGGCCCGCCGCCTTGCGCACGGAGAACGCCATGCTGGCGGTTTACATCTTCGTGGACATCCGCAACCGGGACATCGGCGGTTATGTGGCCGAGGCGCGGGAGGCGGTGCGACAATCCGTCACCCTGCCTCCCGGCACTTTTCTGACCTGGAGCGGTCAGTTCGAGTACATGGAACGGGCCAAGGCGAAACTGAAGATCGTGGTGCCACTGACTTTGTTCATCATTTTTCTGCTTCTCTATCTGAACTTCGGACGGATCACCGAGACGCTGATCGTCATGCTCTCCCTCCCCTTCGCCCTGGTGGGCGGGATCTGGTTGATGGATTGGATGTCGTTCAACATGAGTGTGGCCGTGGCCATCGGTTTCATCGCGTTGGCCGGGGTGGCGGCGGAAACCGGGGTGGTGATGTTGATCTATCTGGATCACGCCTTGGAGGCGGTCCTGACCCAACGGGAGGCGACCCAGACCCCCTTCACCCGCCAGGACCTGTATGACGCCATCATGGAGGGGGCCGTGGAGCGGGTGCGCCCCAAGATGATGACCGTGGTGGCCATCATGGCGGGTCTGCTGCCCATCATGTGGAGCACCGGGACCGGCTCGGAAGTGATGCGCCGCATCGCCGCTCCCATGGTGGGCGGGATGCTCTCCTCCACCCTGCTGACTCTGATCGTGATTCCCGCGATTTACGCGCTGGTCAAGGAGTATGCATTGAAAAAACAACTGGCTGCGGTTGCCCCACCATCCTGAGATTATGGTGTGTCTTTTTCCAAATAACGCAACAAATAAACGCGTGCGTTCATATCGGGAAACATGAAAAACTTAGATTTCTGCTCCATCAACAATAAAGGCCATAAAATCAAGGCCGGAACGGTCGTCACCAAACCACTCACCATACAACCAAGCCACAATCCATCGATCGATATTTCGGAATTCTTGGAATTTTCGTAAGCGACGACCGTATCAAAAAAGGTAAAAATCAAAATCACCCATTTGATCAAAGCCATGCCTATCCAAAAAAACAGAAAAAAGTCCGTCCCATCCATGTCGTTTTCCAAGACGTTCATTCTCACAACCCCGTTTCCACTTCAGGGATTGAAATTACGCATCATGTCTCGGAGCACTCTTTTCCATGTAGGCATAGACTCCGACACCGACAACCGTCAACGCGCAGGCCAGCAAAATGGGACCCCAAGCCCCCAATCCAAGCCCCAGACCCAGACTGGCTCCCGTGCCTGTCCAGATGGTCCCTTTGGTCGTCGTCGCCATGGCGCTGCCCTTGGCTGCGCCTTTGGCGGTGGCACTCTGCATCACCACGGCGGTAGGATTGGGGCCGGCAGTGTCAAGAATCATCAATGTGCTTCCTTTGGCGGCGGCACTTTTGGCGGCGGCGGCACTCTTGGCGGCGGCGGCACTCTTGGCGGCGGTGGCACTCTTGGCGGCGGCACCTGCGCCACCAGCGGCCAACTTGGCAGCGACACCCGTTGACGGCTTGAGCACCAGCCACTTGCCTGCCCCGTTGCCCACTGCCGGTGATTGCAACACGGTAAAAGTTTTACCCACCAGAGGATTCCCCCCAAGCATTCCAGCCCCGGCTTCAACCTTCAAGGCCACGATGCCTTTGCTCGCCGCGGTTGCGCTGGCATTGGCTGGTTGAAGAAACAACCATTTGCTGATGCCATCACCCGCCGTAGTGGCTTGTGAGATGGTGTATTGCTTGCCCACCAGTGAAGAGAGTTGCGTTGCATTCCGCGTACCTTCCACTTTGGCCATGAACAGGGAGGTCGCCGTCCCGCTCTTGGCAGCGACTCCGGTTTGCAGACTCATCCAGGTACTCGTACCGCTGAGCACAGTCGGAGCGTTGCCCACTGTTACCGTTTTGCCCACAAAGGATTGCAACACCGATGTCTGTTTGAGGCCTTCCAATTTGAGGGCGACCATTTTGCCCGCCCCACCCTTGGCAGGAGATAAAAACAACCAATTGGTCACCCCATCCCCTACGGGGACGATGCTCCCCACCGAAAAGGATTTTCCGGCCAAAGAAGGCAAAATGGATGCTTGCGCATCGCCAAGCTGTAACAATGCAGTCTCAACAGCCATAATCAAACCCCTTGCAGAAAAATGGTGGCAATTAAAGGAAAATGCTTCAACAATAAACACAGTCATGGAGGACAAGAAATTTTCCAGCCCATACGGAGCTTGCCTATAATCAACCCCCCCCCCCCCGCAAAAATCAAGCAAATTTGTCGCCTTGGCGAAAAATTTTTTTTGCACCGTGATTTTCAGGACAGACCCGCTCCCTTGACGGTTTTCCCCGATTCACCTAAAATCAGGCCAACCACACTTGCAAGCCGACTCACTCCATGGTGATCAAGACGCCTGCCAATCAAATCCAGCAAATCAGAGACATGCCATGCAAGCCATTGATCGCAACACCCGTACTGGATTATCCATCATCAATCTTATGGAGTCGGGTTTTTTCGCTCATTTTACCGATGAAAAGAAAGCCGCTGTCAGCCGTCATAAAATGTTCGTGATGTTCAAGGATGGTGAATACTTATTGAAGAAAGGGGAAGACGGGGACTGTTTTTTTATCATCATGAAAGGAAGCGTCAGCATCACCGACGAAAGAAATAAAGTTCTGAACACTTTAACCACAGGTTCCGTGGTCGGCGAAGTCTCGTTTCTGACTGGTCAACCGCGCACAAGCAATATCATTGCCAATGGCGATGCAATCGCCATGAAACTGGATCATGAGAACATGGACCAACTGGAAGAATACATACAGATAGAAATCAAAAACAAACTGATTCAGGTTCTGGTGGATCGCATCCGACGACATGAACTGTTGATCATTTCCTCTTCCAGTTGAATGGTCAACGCTCCCAGAAATACCAACGTCTGGCATGTTTCCGTTTGCGCCAATAAAGGTAACCACCCGCGGCGGCAGTCAGCAACAGGGCGGGTCCCCAGGCCCCAAGTCCCAAACCAAGCCCCAGGCCCAACCCCTTTCCGGTCCAGATCGTACCGGTTTGAACAGCCGTTGCCGATACGGTCGAGTTGATCACCATCCCTTCAGGCAAAATTTTTCCTGCGATAAAGAGGCCTTTGCCGACAGACGTTTTTCCTGCGACTCCCTGGCCCGCCAAGATTGTGTTTCTGGCAATCTCGGGCGCAATACCATTCAAAGGGCTTGGCCCAGTTCCTGCTGCCAGAAAATGCATAGCAGAGTTGACAGGCATCATAAGTGCTCCCTTTTCCCAGTAGACACACGTTGAGATCATCTGACGTTCAGTGCAAAAAGGTCATTGTAAGCGATCACGGGGTCAATGCAAGAAAAATTTCCTGGCTATGTCGCGCGGCGCAGCTCCCCGGCCACCGCCTCCACCACCCCCGACCAGTCGTCGGGGCGATCCTGACGAAACAGACGCATCACCCCCGGATACCAGGGGGAGTCCGCGCGATCATGCATCCAGCGCCAATCGGTTCCACAGGCGGACAGCATCACCCAACAGGGTTTCCCCAGGGCGCCCGCCAGATGGACCACCGCGGAATCGATGCCGATCACCAGGTCCAACAGGCTGACGATGGCGGCGGTGTCGGCGAAATCCCGGATCCCTCCACCCAGGTTCAGCAGCGGTTGACCGGGGGGTGGACAAACGGCCTGCGCCTCTCCGTTCCCCTTTTGCAAACTGATGAAGCGCACTCCCGGCACCGACCACAAGGGGGCCAACACTTCCAGGCCCGGCAGGGAACGGTGGGCGTCGTTGCTGTTGGTGGGCGACCCCTTCCAGACCAGACCCACCCGCAACCCCGCCCCCTGGAACAACCTTCCGTTCCAATGGGCGACACGCTCCCGCGAGGGGAACAGATAGGGCAGCGTGGCTGGAACGCCTCCCAGGTGCAGGGGCAGGGAGAGGAGAAAGGTCCAATAATCGTGGGGCGGACAGACCCCGCTCCCCGTCTGCGCCACCACCCGGTCCACCCCCGGCAGGGTGGCGAACAACGACTGCAGGAGGGGTGGACAGACCAGGGTGAGACACGTCACGCCCCTGGCCTTGAGCAGGGCGAGATAACGGCAGAACTGAAGCTGATCCCCATACCCCTGTTCGGGAATGACCAGCACCCTTCGGCCCGTGAGCTCCTCGCCCCGCCACATGGGAAAAGAGACGGAGAGGGGCATGCTCTGCCGACCGCTTTTGTCCGGGTGGTAACGGCTTTCATGCAACGGCCACCCCGCCGCGAAACGCCCCTGGGAGAGACGGAGCAGGCCCAGGTTGTAACGGGCGTCCATATGGCCCGGCTCCCGCTCCAGGGCGCGCAGATAGGCTCCTTCCGCCTCGGCGTGGCGGCGGGTCTCGGTCAGCAGAATGGCCAGATTGTACCAGGCGTCCGCATGATCGGGCCGGATGGCCAGGGCCTGGCGGAAAAAGCGCTCCCCCTCGGCGTACCTTTTCTCCTCCGCCAGCAGACTGCCCAGATTGTTGCAGGCCTCCACGAAGTCCGGCTTGAGGCGCAACGCCTCCAGCCAGCGGGACGCGGCCCGCTCCCCATGACCCAGCCGCCGATGACACACCGCCGCCAGATTCCACAAAAACGGATCCCGGTCGTCCAGGGGCAAAAGCCTCTCGGCCAACGCCAACGCCTCCGTCACCTCCCCAGCGGCATACAGGGCGAACACCCTCTCTTTGGCTTGCATGGCTCCCGATCCTTTCAATCCAGCCGCCGTCCCCCATCCACATGCAGGATCTCCCCGGTCACGAAACGCGCTCCCAGCAGATAGCGCACCCCCAGCACCACCGCCTCCGGGCCGGCGTGACGCGCCAGGGGGGTGCGGGCCAACAGTTGCCGGTA
>JADGCR010000098.1 GCA_015228895.1 Magnetococcales bacterium | reverse complement strand
CTTTGGCGGAAACCAATACGATACCGTTGGCGTCGATATCAAAGCTCACTTCGATCTGGGGCTGTCCGCGGGGGGCCGGTGGGATTCCATCCAGATTGAACTGGCCGAGCAATTTGTTATCGGCGAACATCTCCCGTTCCCCTTGGGCCACCCGGATGGTCACCGCCGACTGACTGTCCGAGGCGGTGGAGAAGACCTGGGATTTTCTGGTGGGGACCGTGGTGTTTTTATCGATCAGTTTGGTGTAGACCCCGCCCAGGGTCTCGATGCCCAGGGAGAGGGGCGTCACGTCGAGGAGCAGCACATCCTTGACGTCCCCTTTGAGCACGCCTCCCTGAATCCCCGCGCCGATGGCCACCACCTCGTCCGGATTGACCCCCTTGTGGGGTTCCTTGCCGAAAAATTCCGCCACCAGACTCTGCACCTTGGGCATGCGGGTCATGCCCCCCACCAGGATCACCTCGTTGATTTCCCGGGTGGAGATGCCCGCGTCCTTCAAGGCGGTACGGCAGGGTTCCAGGGTGCGTTGCAGGAGGTCGTCCACCAGGGATTCCAGCTTGGAGCGACTCATGCTGACGTTCAGATGCTTGGGACCACTGGCGTCCGCGGTGATGAAGGGCAGGTTGATGTCGGTCTGGGAACTGTTGGAAAGTTCGATCTTGGCCTTTTCTGCCGCTTCCTTGAGACGCTGCAGGGCCATGTTGTCCTGACGCAGATTGATCCCGTGTTCTTTCTGGAAGGTGTCCGCCAGATATTGAATGATGGCATGATCGAAATCCTCACCACCCAGGAAAGTGTCCCCGTTGGTGGATTTGACCTCGAACACCCCGTCGCCGATGTCCAGGATCGAGATGTCGAAAGTGCCGCCGCCCAGGTCGTACACGGCGATGGTCTGATTGCCCTTCTTGTCCAGGCCGTAGGCCAGAGCCGCCGCCGTGGGCTCGTTGATGATGCGCAGCACATCCAGGCCCGCGATGCGTCCCGCGTCCTTGGTGGCCTGGCGCTGGGCGTCGTTGAAATAGGCCGGAACCGTGATGACCGCTTCCGTGACCTTCTCACCGAGATAATCCTCGGCGGTCTGCTTCATTTTTTGCAGGATCATGGCGGAAATTTCGGAGGGACTCATTTTTTTGTCCCCGCCCCGTACCCAGGCGTCGCCGTTGTCCGCCTTGATGATTTCGTAGGAGACCTGCTTGATGTCCCGTTGGGTCAACGGGTCGTCGTAGCGCCGGCCGATGAGCCGCTTGATGGCGAACAGCGTGTTTTTGGGGTTGGTGACCGCCTGCCGTTTGGCAGACTGGCCCACCAGGCGTTCGTTGCTCGAAGTGAAGGCGACCATGGAAGGCGTGGTGCGACCGCCTTCACTGTTTTCGATCACCTTGGGGTCGCCCCCTTCCATGATTGCCACACAAGAATTGGTGGTGCCCAGATCGATACCGATAACTTTGCCCATGATTTTAGATACCCTTAAAGTGCATGCCGTTTTGCGCCCGGAAGTCATGCCGGCCGGTCCAGACGCTTCACAAGCCGGTTTTTTGATGTTCCGCTGTAGATATGGGAATCCCGCGCGCTCTTGTCAAGAGTGTCTTCCGCAAGATTTCTACTCCCCGCCTCCCCCTTGGGCGATTCCCACCATGGAGGGACGCAGCAGGCGATTGTTGAGCAGGTATCCGGCCTGCATCTCCCGCACCACCGTGTCCGGCGCGACCGAATCGTCCGCGACCTGCATCACCGCCTGATGGAGATTGGGATCGAAAGGGGCCGACAGGGCCACGATGCGGGTGACGCCATGTTTTTTCAGGGTGTTTTCCAACACCGTCGCCACCATGCGCACCCCATCGGTAACGGCGATCGTGGCGGGATCGCTGCTTTCGGGGATGGCGGCCAAAGCCCTTTCCAGGTTGTCCGCCACCTGCAACAGGTCCTTGGCGAACGACTCGATGGCATACTGTCTGGCCTGTTGCATCTCCCGTTCGGCCCGCTGACGCTGATTGCGCATGTCGGCCACCGCCCGCAAATAGTCGTTGCGGTACTCTTCGGCCTTGGACTGGGCCTGAATCAGCAGTTCCATGGGGGAGATGTACCCTTCCTGTTCCGATTGGCCATCCTGGCTCTCCTCTGCGGCCTCGACGGTCTCCTGCGGCGGGGCCGCGACCGGTTGGACCGTCTCCTCGGCGACCTGCCGGGGGGGGGACTCCTCCCCGGTCGCCGGAGCGGATTCGTTGAGGGTGTCTGTGGACGCGTCCGTTTGATTCTTCGACATAGGCTGATCTCTTCGCAAAAAAAAGGTCGTCAACAAGGCGGCGCGGAATCCGCCAGTAAAGCGCTCAACACCTTGGCGGTGAACTCCACCAGGGGAATGACATGGGCATAATCCAAACGGGTGGGTCCCAGAACCCCCAAGGCTCCCAGAGCGGCGCTGGTGGGTCCGGTGAAACTGGAGGCCACCACCGCGCACCCCCCTCCCAGGGCGGATTCGGAACCGATGAACAGGCGGACCCCTTCGGTTTCCAGACAGTGATCCAGCAGTTGCATCAGGCGGCGCTTCTCTTCCAGGATCGCCAGGGCCTCCTGGGCGCGGGGCAGCACCGCAGCGGCGTCGTGGCCGGTCCCGAACGAAAGCAGCAGGTTCATCCTGCCATTGATGATCAACTCCCCGGCATGGCCACCGAACGCCATGCTTTCCAGAAGGTTGCCGCACAGCAGACGCAAATCCCGCTCCCCGCGGACCAGCATCGTCTGGAGTTGCTCCCTGGCCTCCCGCAGGGTCGCCCCATCCAGCATGCGACTCAGGGTGATGCCATGGCGATCCAAATCCTGCTGACTGAGAGGGCCCTGCATGATGAACATGCGCGAGTCCAGTTGTCCGTTGGTCGCCACCAACAGGGCCATGATCCGCGTGGTCTGCCCGCGGGCCTCGTCGAGGCGGATGAACCGCACCCCCCGCAACAAAACCCGCCCCATGCCCAAAGGCCGCACCAGGCAGGCATTGGAACTCAACACGGACAGCACCCGCCCCACCTCGGTCAAGGCCCGGTCCAGGTCGGAACGTCCGCTTTCGCAGGCCATGAGGATCCGTTCCTGCTCTTCCTGGGAGAGGGAACTGACCTCCAGCAAACCATCCACATAAAAACGAAACGCTTTTTCCGTGGGGGCACGGCCCGACGAGTGATGAACGCGAAACAGAAAGCCCATCTCTTCCAGTTCCGCCATGGCGTTGCGAATGCTGGCCGAGGAGAGATCCACCTGAAAACGCTTGCGCATCGTCTGCGAGCCTACGGGTTCACCGTCGGCGATATGAGACTCAACGACTTTTTTAAGGATATCGCTTTGACGAGAGGTCAACATTGTGAATAAACTTTATGATTGTGTTGCCACATGAATACGAATTTACACAATATAGCAACGATGGGGCGACCTGTCAAACCGTTCCCGTGATCACAGCCGATCCGCGAACACGCTTTCCAGGGTGGGGGCGTCCAGGACCCGCAAGGTCCACGCCTTCAGGGAAGTCGGATCGGCCTTGGAGATTTTCGGCTTGGCCCAGTCGGGAATACTGCCAAAGCGATGTTGCAACAGACTGATCAACATTTCTGTTTTGCCTTTTTGTTCGCCAATCTGCTCGCCTTCCTGCCGAGCCAATTCAATCCCCCCGCGCGCATCCGCAATGGCAATACCGGCATTGTCATACATTTCAAGTTCCTCGGTCGTCATGTTGGCGACCATGGCCATCTCAAAAGCATGACGAAACGGGGCCGCATTCAACTTTTCAGGAACTTCATGCAGAGAGCCGGCATGTTTGATGAAGTAAATCCACTGGTCGAGCATATCGTCCAATGCCTCCAATGGTTTTGAAAATTTGGGAAGTTCGACAAAGAAGTGGAGAATGTCCTGCAGGTGGGACTGACCCGTCATGGTCTCCCGTGACTCATGGCGTGAAACGCAATGGTCAAAGCTTCCAAACAGGACAAAATCCGTGATGGTGATGGCGATCACCTGATTCAACCTGGGATAATCCTCGCTTCGTTCAATTTGATGCGCATAGGCCTTCGCGGAATTGTACTGGATCCGTTTCAGGAAGGCCACCACCTTTTGAACCTGCATTTCAACGAGGTAAGAAACGCCACGATGATCGCGGCATTTGACATCCAGGATGGAATATTTCATCTCCCGGATCTTCGGCGCCAAAAACGGGTCCAGGATGGTCAACTCGGCAATACGCCGGTCTCCCTCAAGTTGCAGAAGGCTCTCCAGAAAACTGATCAGGAGCTCCTTGGCGTTTTCGCTGCCGAAAACCTTCTTGAACGCGAAATCAATTTTCGGATCGATGAATTTCATGACAGACTCCCTGCATGGGATTGGGTGAGGCGTCATCGGTTCCCATTGTCCGGTGAATCGCCATTGTCGTCAATCGCAAACAGCCTGTCTCAGCCAACTTTTTGTCTCGACGCGCATCTCCCACCGACTTGTGCGCACCCTGCCGGACGCAGCAAAAAAAAAGCCGCCGTCCACGATCCTCCGGACGACGGCCTCTTCTGGAAACGAAAGAATCACATGACCTTGACGTTTTCCGCCTTGGGCCCTTTCTCGCCCTGGGCGACGGTGAACTCGACCCGTTGGCCCTCGCTCAAACTCTTGAAGCCCTCCATGGAAATGGCGCTGTGATGCACAAAAGCGTCTCCCTTGCCATGGTCCCGCTCGACGAAGCCAAAGCCCTTGCTGTCATTAAACCATTTGACTGTTCCAGTTTCACGATCCGACATCTTCAACAACTCCTGGGAAAAAAGTGGGATTTGGCAGCATGTCGGAGTGCAGAACCCCAAACGGGGAGTCAAAACGAAAACCACGGGGAGGATAAGGACCAACTACAGGGTTTTGTTTCTACCAGTACGGATACTTTTTTGCCAACACAAACTGCCAATAAATTAATGTCACCTTACCAAATGGATGGACGCCCTGTCAATGGCAATCTTTCCTGATGCAGACTTTCCAGGCCCGGATGGGCCGAAGGCCCCTGACTCCGACGAGCGGGCCCGCCATTGAAACGGGAAAGAAAAGATGTCAGCATGACTTCCGGATGAAGTTTCGCGGTGACCACCCACAAGCGGGAATGGATCGACCATGACCAGCCATGCAAAAAAATCCGGAACTCCGGGAAGCGTCGCCGAAGTCGCCATGCTGTTCCTCAGACTTGGCCTGACCTCCTTTGGCGGACCCGTGGCCCATCTCGGCTATTTCCGGGAGGAGTTCGTGACGCGCCGACAATGGTTGCATGAACAGGCCTACGCGGATCTCGTGGCCATGTGTCAGTTTCTGCCCGGTCCCGCCAGCAGTCAGGTCGGGATGGGACTGGGCATGATGCGGGCAGGCGTGCCGGGAGCCGTGGCGGCCTGGATCGGCTTTACCCTGCCATCGGCCCTGGCCATGACGCTCTTCGCCCTTGGGTTGCCCCATCTGGAGATGTCAAACCACGCGGGGTGGCTCCATGGACTCAAGGTGGTGGCCGTGGCTGTGGTGGCACAGGCGGTGTGGGGCATGGCCCGGACCCTCTGCAATGACCGGCACCGGGCCACCCTGGCCATTCTCGTCGCCATCCTGGCCGGAGCCTGGCCCACGGCCCTGGGGCAGGTTGTCGCCATTGCGCTGGGTGGACTGTTGGGCTGGGCCTTTTTGCGCCTGCCGGGGGAAAAACCGGAAACGGCGCCGCAGACGACCTTTTCCCGTCGCGCTGGAGTGGTGCCGTTGATCCTGTTTGGCGTGCTGCTGTTGCTTTTGCCATACCTTGCCGCGAATCACGCCGCTCCCTGGATTCAGATCATGGATGGCTTCTATCGATCCGGTTCCCTGGTTTTCGGAGGCGGACACGTGGTGCTGCCCCTGTTGCAGGCGGAGGTTGTGCAATCCGGCTGGCTGCACAGGGAATCATTCCTGGCGGGCTACGGGGCCGCCCAGGCGGTTCCCGGACCCCTGTTCACTTTCGCCGCCTATCTGGGGGCGGCCATGCCTTTTGGTCCCTCCGGTTGGTCTGGCGGCCTGCTGGCGTTGTTCGCGGTCTTTCTGCCGTCCTTCCTGCTGGTGGCGGGGGCGTTGCCATTCTGGGAGGCGTTCCGGGTCAGGCCGGCGGCCCGGTCCATTTTGCGTGGCGTCAACGCGGCCGTGGTGGGACTGCTTCTGGCGGCGCTCTACCACCCTGTCTGGACCTGCGGCGTGCTGTCGGTCACGGATTTCAGCATCGCCCTGGCGGACTTCGGACTGCTTGTGTTCTGGAAGACGCCTCCCTGGCTGGTGGTGATCCTGTCCGCCGCGCTGTCAGCTCTGTCGTCGGGATGAGAAAGAAACTTTTTCTTGACAAATCCCCCACCTCCAAGCAACATGCAGCGCATGATTGATTCGTGTTGGGGCGTGTTGTGGAACAAACGCAACGACAACCGGGGGGAGACGATTCAAGATCATGGAGACGCGCTCCAGATTCATCCACGGCGTGGCAGCCTGTGCTGTCTGGTTGTTTTGTTGTCTGTGCGGAAACCGGACTGACGCCTCCGAAACCCTCTCCCTGGTCGTCTCGGACGCCATGCCGGTTTACGCCAATCCGGAGCGGACCGGGCTTCTCGACCGCATGGCGCATGCCCTGTTTCGCCGTCTGGACCATCCCGTCCGCATCACCCGTCTGCCCTCCGAGCGCGCCCTTCAATTGATCGGGCAGGAACAGGCCGATGGCGATCTGTTCCGCATCGCCGGCCTGGAAAACAGGTTCCCCTTTCTGATCATGGTGCCGGAACCCTGGTTGAGTGTGCGCTTTGTCGCCTTCACCCTGCGTCCGGAACTGCTCATCTCCTCCTGGCAGGACCTGCTGCCCTTGCATGTGGCTTTCGTCAGGGGATGGCAGGTGTTCGAGACCCGGCTCCCGCAGGCGCGCACCATCACCCGCACCGATGACAGCCGGCAACTGTTCGATCTGCTCAAACGGCACAGGGTGGACGCCATTCTCTACGATGATCTCCAGGGAGAGTTCCTCAAGCAATCCATGGGTGTCAGCGACGCGCGCGTTGCCGGCGGCCCCTTGTTGGAAAGTCCGATTCACGCCTATCTCCATCGCAAGCACGCCGACCTGGTGCCGCGCATCACCGCGGAACTGAGCCGGATGAAGCAGGATGGAACCTGGAAAAAAATCATGACCACGGTGGAAGGCGGACCCTGATGATCCCGTTCGACCCCAAAATGGCGCTCTCCCGTTCCGTCGGTTTCCCTCGGCATCGACTGGGTCGGCGCGTCGCCCTCCATGTGCTGCTGTTCGGCGTTGTGGCGACCCTTCTGGCCACCGCGATGCAACTCCATCTTGAGTATCAACATGAACGGGAGATGGACGAAACCCGGTTGCGGGATATTCAGACCAGCCACCTGCCCATCATCGTCCAGGATCTCTGGCTCACCCGTTTCGATGCCGTGACCATGCAGTTGCAGGGCATCGCCAACCTGCCGAACATCCGCTACGCCTGGGTGAAACTGGCCGATGGCGAAGAGATCTTCCAGGGCAGAAGGGGGGGGGAGACCATCTCATTCGACGCAGCTTTCCCCTGGTGAGCCGCTTCGACGACCGTACCGTGGCCTTGGGCACCCTGGAAGTGGCCAGCACCCTGGAGGAAATTTTCGTCCGCTTGCGGGAACGGGGCATGATCATTCTGCTCACTCAGGCCACGCAAATTTTTCTGGTTTTCTTTTTCGTCCTGTTTCTGCTCCATATCCTGGTGGGACGGCGGCTGCGCCGCATGGCCGGCTACGCCCAACTCGTCCAGCTCCAGCATCTGGAAAACCTGGAGCCATTGGCCCATCGGCAGGTGACCAACAGCGCCCTGGACGAACTCGATCATCTCGCCATGGCGTTGAACCACATGGTCGGTGAACTCCGGGATTCCTATCTGCAATCGCAGGCCGCGGCCTCCTCCATCCAAAAGGAGCGGGACC
>JADGCR010000097.1 GCA_015228895.1 Magnetococcales bacterium | reverse complement strand
TCTCCGGATATATTGAAAAAGGGCGGTGGTCTGGGGAATTCCTTCTCCGGATAAGTTGAAAAAGGGCGGTGGTCTGGGGAATTCCTTCTCCGGATAAATTGAAAAAGGGCGGTGGTCTGGGGAATTCCTTCTCCGGATAAAGTATTGAAAAAAAAGCGGGGGTCTGGGGGATTCTTCCCCCAGGGTTTTGCGCTTTTGCCTTTGCTTTTAGCGCGCCCTTCAAAAAAAGCTTTTTTCGCGCAGCGGAAAAAGCGCCAGCGCGCCGCCTTCGCACGAGGCGTTGCCGGGGTTGGGCAACGCCTCGTGCATTATGCCCTGGAGCCTCGTGCATTATGCCCTGGAGCCTCGTGCATTATGCCCTGGAATTTTGCCAACCCCGCAAAATTCCAGGGCGAAGGCGCGCTCGTACCGGCACGAGCGATTGCATCATGGCGCGCCTGCGCCGTTTTTCGCAAAAAACGCGAAAAACGGCTTGGTGTGAAAGGCGCGCCTGAAAGGCAAAGGCAAAGGCGCAAAACCCTGGGGGAGGAATCCCCCAGACCCCCGCTTTTTTTTCAATATATTTCAAACTGCTCAGGAAAGGGGCGGATACATGGGAGCGTGGCGGGCCCGATTCATCAAAAAGGAATGGCTGTTCAGGATCATCAACCTGATTTTGATCTCCCTGCTCGCTTATGCATCGGCCAATGCAACCTGGCAATGGCTCCTGGAACGGCAGGAACCCACCGGTTCCACCCGCGCACGCCCGGAACCAACACCCGCCATGGCCGCCATGCCCGCCAAGACAGCCCCCGCGGACGCTGCACCGTTTTACGGGCTGTTCGGGACCAACAGTAACGCCAAGCCGACCAAACCATCCTCCTCGATCACCCCGACCAATCGCCCGAACCTGAACCTGCTCGGAATCCTCCATGTGGAAGGCCATCCGGAATCCACCCGCGCCCTTATCGCCACCCCGGATCGCAAGGAACGTACCTACGCGACCGGCGACACCGTCGGCGATGCCATCCTGCGCACCATCGAAAGCGGACAGGTCATCCTGGAATTCCAGGGCCAACAGGAGATCCTGCGCTTGCCCAGACAGGAACTCCCCGTGCAACAAGCCCAACAACAAGACGGCGGGGCAGGGGAGGGCAGGGTGCCGGTCACGCCGGAAGCCCGCATCGCCATCAATCAATTGTGGAACGCCTTTCAGGACAAACCGGAAAGCCTGTTGGAACTGGTGCGGCTGGAGCCCGCCTATCTGAACGGGAAATTCGCCGGCATGCGCATCCATCCGGGCAAGGAATCGACCCTGTTGAAAAGACTGGGCCTTGAAGCGGGAGACCGCATCACCCGGGTCAACGGCGTGGAATGGAACGAACCTCTGCAAGGTCTGACCCTGCTGGGCAGCCTGGGTACCGCCAAAACACTTCAATTTCAGGTCCAGCGGGGAACGGATCTCCTGCTGTTCGAATGGCCGCGTCCGCCGTGATTTTAAACGGAATCCGACAGTTGCGAACGATCACCTGCCGCAACCGCCGAATATGGGTTCATTCCAAGGCCAGGGTCTTCGAGTTTTCGATATAACGGTTGAAAACCTCGATGTTCAGGGAATTTTTGTACTTTTTGCGCAGTGAATTGAAAAATTCACACTGAAAACAATTACGTGTCGCGCATTGGCTCTCCTGGTTCGGTGAAAGGGATCCGACGATGAAAACACATGCCCGTCCGCCGTTCTCTCCACCCAGAAAACCATCCGCCAAGATATAAGTGGCTACCGGACAAATACCAAGCTTTTTCTCCTTGGCGCCACCCGGTTCCCGACCGCACTTGTTTTTCTCCCAACAGTTCTTCATTACGATCCTCCTGATCCCAACGGATCCCCTTGATCGATTCGTGGCCTCGCCATGCTGAACACTCATTAATTTTTAAGCAATTCATGTGCCAAAAAGTAGCAACGAATAACTTATTAAAACAAATAGATTTTTTATTTTAGATTGCCACAAGGATGTAAAATTTTCATGCATTCGAAAATTTACATTTGCGGAAAAATCTTATTTTTATAGTTGTTTTTCAATCGATTATCCTGGTGCAAAAAATTGGACAGTTGCAATCCTGCTTGCCGTTTCCTCGACAAACCTTGACCCGGCACCTGGATGCCCGAACAATCGGCACCATTGTCCCCATCGCCATCGAGAGGCCTTTCATGAATCGGATCATTCGGATCTTCACTCCTGCGGACCCTCCCTTCATCCCGATGAACTTCACCCGCATGCCGGTGGTGCATCGTTTCTGGTATGGGGGACTGGTGGCCGCGCTGGCCGGGTTTGTCCTGGGTTTCGGGCTTTGGACCTGGCAGCATGGCTATCTGCTGGTGGAATGGAACTACTTCCTGGTGCGGCTCTGGCATGCCCGCATCCAGATCGAGGGGTTCGTGGGCTCGTTCCTGCTGGGCTTTGCCTTGCAATCCGGACCCCATGTGGCGGGGGGACAGCCGCCGCCTTCCTCGGTCCTGTTGCAGATTTTGCCCGTGCTGTGGGCGGGTCTGTTGTTGTCGCTTTCTCCCTATGATCCGGTGGCCCTGGTGGGTCAGGTGCTGGTGAGCGGAGCTTACGGCGCGGCGGGCTATTTCCTGCTGCGGGTTACCCTGGGGGGCAATCCCATGCTGCGTGTGCCCAGAGGGATTCCCCTGGCCGCAGGAATCACCCTGATGGCCACCACACCCTGGTTGGAACTGGATGATCCCGGCATCGCCCTGTTCATCCTCTGGTGCGGACCGGTGACCGTGGCCATGGTGGCTGGGCAGCAGTTGATCAACAACGTGCTGGGCGGTCGGGTGCTGCAAGGGAGCTGGGGAATCGGATTCACCGGTCTGACCCTGCTGGCCTGGTTGCTGTCCGCCATGGCCGCATTCCACGCGCAGGGCTCGTGGCGGCTGGCCGCGCTGGCGTGGTTGGCCCAGATGGCGGTGCTGCTGGCGGGCACCGGCTTCGTGCCAGCGCTGCGGAACGCGGCCTCCTGGCTCTCCATCCATGTGACGTTGACTTCCGGGTTGGCCTTTGGCCTGGCCAGCGCTCTGGTGTTGTTGGCGGGGGAGGGGCTGGCGCTACAGGACGTGGCGTTGCATCTGCTTGCCGCGGGGATGCTCACCACGCTGATTGTGGGGGTTTCGGTGCGGGTGGCCGGATTCTTTTCGGCAGGTGCCGTGCTGCCGGATCAGCTGACCTCTTATCTGCTGCTGTTGTGGGCTGTGGTGGCAGGAGTGCGTTCCCTCTCTCCTCTGCTACCCATGGAGGAGTATTGGACCGTGGCGCTTTCCCTGCTGGGCATGCTGCTGCTGCTGGTCTGGGGAGGCCGCACCGCCTATCGCCTGACTCGAATCCACCGTTTGTTGCCAGCCGCTATTACCGGCAAAAAATCATAAAAACAGTATGGGGGTCCGGGGGAGATTATTTCCCCCGGCGGGGTTCGGGGCAGCGCCCCGAGCCTTTCTGCCGTTGGCGCGCTTTTCCAAAAGCGGAGTGCGCAGCAATCCGCGCCGCGCGCAAGGCAGGCCGCCGCAGGCGGCGCAGTGGAAAAGATAGAAATGGAGCGGATAAAAAAGAGGTCACCGCAGGCGGCGCAGTGGAAAAGATAGAGTGGAAAAAAAAGAGGGGCGGAAAATCCGCCCCTCTCGACTACTGCTGGCAAGCTGTTGAAGAGGAGACTTAGAAGTCCATCTTCAGAGAGGCTTGCAGGTAACGCATGGTCTGAGCCCTGTTGGCATCCGTGAGGGCAACCGCGGCAGTGTCGTTGTGCGGCCTCACCAAGGTGCCGGAGAGATCCAGAGTGGTGGCTTCCTGAATCTTGGTGGAGAAGCCCAGCGTACCGCCCCAGGCGCGATTGTAGACGGAAGTGCCGGCCGCGCCCGTGGTCAGGATGTTGGAGGTGACCAGGTGGGCATAGTCCAGGCTGGGCTTGATGGTCCAGGCACCGGCATTGATGGCCAGTCCGGCGCCGATACCCCACATGTTGGAGGTGTCGGTGGCGATCTTGGTGGCATAGGTGATACCACCGGTATCGTTGGCGTTGCCGGTCAGGGCCGCTTCCATCAGATCCTGGGCGCCTGGGCCTCCGCTGTCCCAGGTCGGGGACCAGTGGGCCTGGTTGCCGCCCGGATAGGCGGCGGTGAAGTTCTCGCTGCCATAGAAGGCATAGCCGTTCCATCCGCCGAAGCCGGTCTTGCCTTTGGCGCGCAGGGCGGTCAACCAGCCACCCTTCTCCAGTTGGCTGTTCGGGGTCACGTTGTTCATGCCGGTCTCGTAGACGGCGGTGCCGGTCAGATCAACACCAACCACCTTGCCGCCCAGAGTGAGGGCGATCCAGCCATCGGAGACCTGATTCATGCCGTTGACGATGGTGCCCAGGCCGTTGCCCAGGGCATTGTAGGCGGTAACGCCCAGGGCGCTCTGCTGATTGAGGTACAGGCCGGTCAACTGATAGTCGACGGCGTTGACCTTGCCCAGGATGGAGAGGGCCCACAGGTCAACGTCCTTGCTGTTGCCCAGCTCGGCGCTGGTGCCGGTGCTGCCTTCGGCGACCTTCACGTCGCCGGCCACCACGGTCACGTTGCCGAAGTTCTTGGAGAGCAGGATCGCGCCGTAGGAGGTCACGTCATGGTCCACCAGGATGCCGTCGTTCAGGGCGATCGGCATGTTACCGACCTTCACGCCCACGCCGTAGGCCTCGGTCTCGAACCACAGTTGACGGAGCTGCCAGTCCGCCGCCGCCGGGGTGGCGGTACCACCGGCGAAGGTCGCATCCGCGCCCTGCACGGTCTTGTTGTCAAGCACACGATAGACCATGTGGGCATGGGACTTTTCGCTCGCCTTGAAGTCCACGTTCAGGTGCAGACGCTGAGCCCAGAAATCGGCGGCCTGCTCGTTCGGGTTGCGGCCCGGGGTGTTGTCCGTATCGGTCATGCGGAACTGATAATAACCACCCATCTTCACTTCGCCGGCGTCGGCCTGGGGGGCCGCAAACGCCACGGCCGCCAGAGCCGCCGTTCCCAACAGAATCGATTTTTTCATTTTATTCTCCTGAAGTTCGTTGCCTAGTTTCGATTCCCGTCTCTTCCCGGGATGTTGATAAGTTAATGTGTCTTTTGAATCACCCTGTGACGAAATTGCCACACATGGTTGCTACTTATAAAGGATCCTTCATAACAAGTCAAGAAAAAAATTTGTTGCGGTTTGAATATTAGCATTCCCTGATAAATTGACTTTCGTTCATTCAGTTGCGATAACCTTGAAGAAAGCCTTTCATTATCATTTCATTGCAGCAGGTTCCCCCTGACGGATTTTCTCTTTGCAATGGCAAGGCCAATTTGGCAACAGGAAAGGTCTGAAATTTTATATGTTGATTTCATTCTCTTATTTAAGATTGGCAGCCATGGACTGCACAGTTGTCACACTGTCATGATTTTGCCACAGTGCGCGGCGCTCCGGAGAGCGGGGGGATTTCACCGCCTGGATCCGTCCTTAACGTTGCGCGATTTTTTGCCGCTCGATGCGTCAAAAGGCTTGCCGTGGCGTTCGTGGCGGGGCAAAGTCGAAGAGGGGGCGATCATTTTCCATTCAACCTACGGGAGGGGATGCGTGTACATCATCGCCGAAGCCGGTTTGAACCATAACGGCTCGCTGGAGCTGGCCAAACGGATGATCCGGGTGGCGGCGGACGCGGGCGCGGATGCGGTCAAGTTCCAGAAGCGCACCGTGGATATTTTGGCCATCGGCGCGGTGCTGGACGCGCCGGACGACCGTTTTCCCGCCTTTGGTTCCACCTATCGGGAGATCCGGGAGCACATCGAATTCGATTTCGACGCCTATCTGGCGCTGCGAGATCACTGTCGGGAGTGCGGCATCGATTTCCTCTGCACCGCGTTCGACATTCCGGCGGTGGCCTTTCTGGAGCGGCTGGGGGTGGACCGTTACAAGCTGGCCAGCCATTCGCTGGGCAATCTGCCCCTGCTTGCCCATTTGGCCGCGCTGGGAAAACCGGTGTTGCTCTCCACCGGCATGGCCGAGTGGGAGGAGATCGACCGGGCGGTGGCGATCTTTGCCGCGCGCGGCACGCCGTTGTCGCTTCTGCATTGCGTCTCGGTCTATCCGACCCCGCCCGAGGAGTGCAATCTGGCCATGATCGGTCGGCTCAGGGAGCGCTACGGTCTGCCGGTGGGCTATTCCGGTCACGAGATCGGCACGCTGCCGACTCTGGCCGCCGCCGCCATGGGTGCGGTTCTCATCGAGCGTCATTTCACCCTGGACCGCACCCTGCCCGGATTCGATCACAAGATCTCCCTGGAGCCCGGCGAGCTGACCACCCTGGTGCGGGATCTGCGCGCCATCGAGGGGATGCGCGGCAGTGGCGAGAAGTCGGTTTCCGCCCGGGAGCGGATCACCCGGGACAAGTATCATGTCTCCATGGTCTCGGCGCGACCGCTGGCGCGTGGTGAACGGCTGACCGGGGCGGACGTGGTTTATCGCAATCCGGGCACCGGCATCCCCCCCAGGGAGGCCGACCGTTATCTGGGTCGTCCATTGCTTCGGGAGGTTCCGGCGGACGTGCTGCTCACCCCGGAGCTGTTCGGGCGGGATCCATAACCATGCCGGAGATCTCCATCATCATCCGCACCCGCAACGAGGAGCGTTGGATCCGCCACTGTCTTCAGGCGGTGTTCGCCCAGACGGAGCGGGATTTCGAGGTGATCCTGGTGGACAACCGCAGCACGGATCGCACCGTGGAGCAGGCAGCGCGCTTTCCTTTGGCCCGGGTGATCGTCATCGACGACTATCTGCCGGGTCGGGCCTTGAATGTCGGCATCCGGGAGGCATCCGGCGCATTTGTGGTCTGTCTTTCCGCCCACTGCGTGCCCCGGGATGGGAACTGGCTTTCCGCCCTGCGCCAGCCGTTCGCCGATCCACTGGTGGCGGGGGTTTACGGTCGCCAGGTGCCGGTCGCCTTCAGCGACGACGTGGACAAGCGCGATCTGATGATCGTTTTCGGATTGGATCGCCGCGTACAGATCAAGGATTATTTTTTCCACAACGCCAACAGCATGGTGCGCCGGGATCTCTGGGAGCGGGTTCCGTTCGACGAGACGGTGAGCAACATCGAGGACCGGGTGTGGGGCAAGGCGATGATCGAGGCCGGTTATCGGCTGGTCTACGAGCCGGAGGCCCGGGTTTATCATCATCATGGTCTGCATCAGGGCAACGATGCCCGGCGGGCGCGTGGGGTGATCTCCATCATCGAGCAGGTGGACGGGATGGAGGCGTTGCGGGGTTTGCCCCCCTCCATGTTGCCGGAGGCCACCCGGGTGGCGGCCATCGTGCCGGTTCTGGGGGAGCCGCCCCGGTTGGGGGAGCGGGATCTGTTGACCGATCTGCTGCGGGATTTGAAGAGCGCCCGTTATTTGCAAGAGGTTTACCTGTTCGGGGAGCATGCCGAAGCCGGGGAGATCGCCTGCCGGGAGGGGGTCGTTTTTTTGCCGCGTCCTCCGGAGCTGTTTTCCAGCGACAAGAGCATCGAGGATGTGATGGCTTATTGTCTGGGGGTGATCGAGACTGCCGGGGGGTACCCGGACGCCTTGCTGTATGCCAATCCGTTGTATCCGTTCCGGCCTGCGGGGTTGTGGGACGAGCTGGTGCGGGATGCCCAGTTCAAGGGGCTGGACACCATTTTTCCCTGTTATCCCGATTACGGCAACACCTGGTGGCGGCAGGGCGGGGGTCAGTTCACCCAGGTGGGGGAGGGGATGAAGCCCAGGGAGCGCAAGGAGCCGCTTTATCGGGCTTTGTATGGTCTGGGATGTCTGACCCGGGCGGCGGTGATCCGTTCCGGTCGGCTGGTGGGGGGCCGGATCGGTATTTTACCGGTTGAGGATTTGCTTTATACGTTGCGGTATGGCCCGAGATCGGCGGCCATGCTCGCCGTGTTGGAGCGTCACTATCGGGCGTCGTCTGCCTGAAAAAGTGGAGCGTCACTATCGGG
>JADGCR010000096.1 GCA_015228895.1 Magnetococcales bacterium | reverse complement strand
CCCAGCGACCAGCGCAGGATCAGCCAGGCCAGCAGCAGCGCCAGGGGCAGCGGGGAGATGCCGAACATCCATTCGTGCACATCCAGACCCCATTGCAAGTATGCCATGTGAGAGAAATAATTGGTCTGCAACTCTTCCGGCTGCCAAAAGAGGGAACGACCCAGGGCGAGCAGGGTGTGCCACGGGGAGGTGAACCCGGGCAGGGAATAATCGCTGCGGGGGAAGGTGTCGAGCAGGGCGACGCCCGCCAGCACTTTGCTCGCGGAGAGGGAAATGGTCAGCAGGGCGGCCAGGGGCCAGCGCACCAGACAGGTTCTGGCGGGGAGGGGATCGACGGTCAGCGCCAACCCGACCAGGCCGAACAGGATGAGCAGCGCGGGGAGCAACAGGTTGATCATGCCGGCGTGGATCAGATAGGCTCCCCCCAACCCCAGCGCCACCGCCCATGGCACCTCCCGGCTCCAGTGCCGCTCCGCGGGCAGGGGGCGCACGAGGAGATGGGCCAGCAGGGGGAGCAGCATGAAGGCGTGAAAGGTGAAATGGCCCACCATCATGCGCGCGGCGAAGAACCCGTTGAACATGAACAGAATGGCGCCCGCCACCGCCATGCCGCCGGGCATGCGCAGGATGCGGGCGAGAAACAGGTACATGCCCCAGTAACCGGCGACGGCGAACAGCAGCACGGTGGCGTAAACGGCCTGGATGGGAGGCAGGAAGAGCGTCAGCCATTGAGGGATGGAAAAAAACATGTTCTGGAGATCGGGAAAACCCGGTTGACCGCCGCACAGGCCGGGCAGAAACCAGTTGGTGGCCAGGATGCCGTTGTTGCGGATCCAGTAGTCGTTTTCCAGCAGCATGGGCAGTATGAAGCTGAAGTCGTGTCCGACGCTCTCCGCCGAGAAGAAACCCGCGTAGACCCAATGGTAGACCCCGATCCCGAGCGCCAGCACCAGCAGGGCCGGAGCGTGGTCGCGGACGAACCGGAGGAGAGGGTTGAAGCGCGGGGGGAGAGGGTCGTTCATCGGGGGTTCAGCTCTTTTTGGGTGGGAAGAGGAACGAGGCCAGGATGCCCGTGCCCAGAATGCCCGCCACGATCCCCAGACTCACCGCGGGGGGGATGTGGATCCCCGGCCAATGGAAGATCTCGTTGGAGGCCCCGATGGCCAGTTTGAGGGCGATGTAGAAAAGCAGGGCGATCACCGCCTGGCCCAGGTAGACCAGATGTTTCACCAGGGCTTCCAGGATGTAGTAGAGGGAGCGCAATCCGAGTACGGCGAACATCATCGCGCCCCACACCAGCAGGGGTTCCTGGGTGACCGCCACCACGGCGGGCACGCTGTCGAAGGAGAACATGACATCGGTGAACTGAATCGCCATCAGGCAGAGAAAGGCCGGGGTGGCGTATTTTTTCAGGCCGCCTTGATAGCGGATGGTGTTGTCCTGGCCGGCTTGCCGGGCCGCCTCCACGCCGTCGATGAACAGGTGGGTGCCGTGCAGACGGGGAAAGACCGGAAAAAACCGTTCGGTCAGGCGCACGGACCAGTGGTGGGAATAGTCCTCCAGTTCCGTGTCCCCCTCTCCGGCGGTGATCATTTTCCAGGCGGTCCAGGCGACAATGGCGGCGAAGACGAAGCCCACCCAGGGGGACCAGGCGAACAGCGCCGTGCCGATGCTGGCGAACAGGATGCGAAAACCGATCGCCCCCAGGATGCCGAAGAACAGGATCCGCCGCAACAACAGCCCGCTGATGTTGAAACTGGAAAAGATCACCATGAAGACCATCAGGTTGTCGAACGAGAGGGACTCTTCCAGCACGAAGCCCACCAGAAACAGATCCGCGTATTTCTTGTCGAAGCGCAGCCACAGGTAGGTGTAAAACGCCAGGGCCATGATGACCCAGAAGACGCTCCAGGCGGCGGCGCCCCGCAGGGTGAGAATGGTTTGCTTGTGGTAGGCGTGGAGATCGATGACGATGGACAGGGTCAGTACCGCCACATAGATCAACAGGGTTTCGAGGGGGAATCCGAAATGTTCAGACATGCGACTTTATTCCTCTGACAAGGTTTGCAGCACCAGACCGTCCCGGAGCTTGGGTTCGAACCAGGTGGACTTGGGGGGCATGACGTGGCCGGCGTCGGCAACGGCCATGAGTTCCTGCATGGTGGTGGGAAACAGGGAGAAGGCGACGGTCATTTCCTGGGAGTCCACGCGGCGCATGAGTTCGTCCAGACCGCGACGTCCACCGACGAAATCGATGCGGGTGTCCTGACGGGGGTTGGTGATGCCCAGCAGGGGATCGAGCAGCCGTTCCTGGAGAATGGTGACATCCAGTCTGGCGACGGGATCGGCCTCTTGTGCGGGTTCCACGATGGCGCGCAGGTCGTACCAGCGGCCTCGCAGGTACATGCCGAAGAGGTGTCGCTGCTCCGGACGGACGGGAGTCGGGGCGGGGGTGAGTCGGAAACGCTCCCCGACCCGCCGCAAAAAGGTGGTCTCATCCAGACCGTTGAGATCCCGCACCACCCGGTTGTAATCCATGATGCGCACCTGGCTGTTGGGAAAGGCCACGGCGAGAAACCGATCCGCGCCGGGTCGCGTCTCGCTGACGCGGGAGGCGGCGGCGGCCCGATGGTGACCGTCGGCGATATACAGGGCCGGAACGCGATCGAACGCCTCGGTCAGTTCCCGGAGGGTCTCCGGGGCCGCCACCACCCAGAGGGTGTGGCGCACCCCGTCGTCCGCCATGAAATCGCAGGCGGGAGGCGTGCTGGTCAACGCTTCGATCAACCGGGCGCAACGGAGGTCGTCCGGATAGATCAGGAAGACCGGTCCGGTATGGGCCTCCAGGGTGGCGGCCAGGCGGGTGCGGTCATCCTCCTTGTCGGGGCGGGTGAATTCGTGTTTTTTGATGCGCTCGTCCCGATAGGCGGCGACGGAGGCGGTGGCCGCGATGCCGGTCTGCCGGTGTCCGTCCATCTCCAGGCGGTAGAGATAATAACAGGGGGTGGCCTCCTGGCGCAGGATGCCCTGTCGGCGCATGGCGACAAAACGGGCGCTGGCCGTGGCGTAAACCCGTTCGTCGCAGGGGGAGACGCCGGGTTCCAGATCGATCTCCGCCTTGGAGACGTGCAGAAACGATTCCGGATTGTCCCCGGCCAGCGAGCGGGCCTCCGCGCTGTTGAGCACATCGTAGGGCGGGGCGGCCACGCGCCGCTCCAGACCGGGTGCGGGACGCCAGGCGCGAAAAGGTTGCAAAAGGTTCACGACGCTTCTCCGACTTGTTGTTGGATCTTTTGGCGGATGGTCTTTTCCATGGTTCTCAAGGCGGCATCCAGCTGGCTCCAAAGGGAAAGGGCCTGTTGCAGATCCCCGCCGCGTCCCGCCTTTTCCATGGCGTAGGCCAGATGAAACACCTCCACTCTTCCAAACGCTCCGGTGGCTCCCTTCAGGCTGTGGGCGGCGTCGCGCACCTCCTCGGTCTCCCCCAGGGTGATGGCGCGCTTGATGCGGGCCATCTTTTGCGGGGCGTCGGTGAAGTAGAGCTCGACGATCTCCAGCAGCAACTCCCGATCCCCGTCCACGGTTTTGAGCAGTCGTTCCATGTCCACGATCGGGGGCGGGTCGTCGCCCGAAGGGACGGAGAGGGGTGGAGGGGGGGCGGCCAGGAGTCGTTCCATCTCCTCGAACAGGATGGTGGCGCGGACCGGCTTGGCGTGGAAACCATCCACGCCGACTTCCAGGGCGTGATTCTTCTCATCCTCCCCGGTCAGGGCGGTGACGGCGATGATGGGCATGCGGGGTCTGCGGTCCTGCATTTCATGGGTGCGAATCGCCCGGATGGCGGCGAAACCGTCCAGCACCGGCATGCGCAGGTCCATGAGGATCATGTCGAAGGGGGCGATGGCCAACCGCTCCAGGGCTTCCTGTCCGTTCTGGGCCAGGGTGACCAGGTATCCCTGCTGGGTCAGCAGCCGGGTCATGAGCTTCTGGGTGAACGGGTTGTCTTCCACCAACAGAACCCGCCCACCGGGTTTCCGGCTGTCCTCCCCATCCGGTCCGGGGAGCGGGGGGGTCGGGGGGGAGAGCGCCTCGACCGCCTGGGAACCGGCCAGGGAGGTGATCAGTTCCATGGACGCCAGACGAATGCGCTGCATCCGTTCCCGTTGCTCTCCGGTCAGTGGGGTGTCCAGCAGAGATTCCGCCTGCTGCAAGATCTCTTCGGCCAACCGACGGTCTTCAACTGCTTGTGTCATTGCTCCCAACGGCTATCCCTTCCTGAATGAGAATGTGGCATCAGAAGTTCTCGATGAATTTTTCCACCTGACGGAATGCCGTTTCCAGGCGTTCGATGGTTCTGTTCGCCTCGCTCCACTCCTGCGAGAGCGAGGACTGTTCCATGACGCCCGCCAGCTGCGCCATGGCGGAAACCCCCATGTTGGAGCAGGCCTCCTTGAGTTCCAGGGCTGCTTCCAACACGTTTTCCTGTTCTTCTTTTTGGATCATCTCGGCGAGCTTGTCCAGGAGTTCCCTGGCCGAAGGCTGAAAATGGTGCAACAACTCACGGATCATCTCGTCGTCGTCACCGAACAGTTGACGCAGCTGATGGATTTCCACCGGCGGCGGGGCGCCGATGCTTTTGGGGATCCAGTGTTGCAGTTTTTGCAGCAGCACCTCCGGCGAGACGGGTTTGCTCAGATAGTCGTCCATGCCCGCGTTCAGACACCGTTCCCGGTCTCCCTTCATCGCGTGGGCGGTCATGGCGATGATGGGGATGTGACGGGAGGCGGCCTGTTCCGATTTGCGGATGGCGTGGGTGGCCTCGAAGCCATCCATGACCGGCATTTGACAATCCATCAGGATCAGGGCGTATGGGAGATGGGAGACCGCTTCCACCGCCTCCTGGCCGTTGGAGACGGCATGGACGGCGTAGCCCAGTTTCTTGAGTTGCAACAGGGCCACCTTCTGATTGACCGGATTGTCCTCCACCAGCAGGAGCAGGTTGCCGGACTCCAGGGCGTCGTAGGTGTCCGGCACCGGAATGGGCGGCTCCTTGGGAGTGGGGGAGACGCTGGACTCCATGCCGGGAAGCATGGGTTCGGGATGGAGCTGTTCGGCCAGGCAGCGGATCCACTCCCCGCGTCGCACCGGCTTGACCAGGGTGGCGGCGAAGCCCGCCTTGAGGAAGTTGGCCCGCTCCCCCTTGTCCTCCCAATCCATCAGGGCGATGAGGGTGAGGTGACGACCGGTGGCCTCCCGGCGCAACAGGTCCGCCATGATTTGACAGTCCATGTCGGACAGGGAGGTGGAGATGACCGCGACCTGAAAAGGATTCCCCTTGCCCCCCGCCTCGCGGAAGGCGATCAGCCCCTGTTCGCCGCTGACCACGCCATGATGGCGCATTTTCCAGGAGTCGAAACACTCCCCGAGGATCTCCTGGTCCGTGGGATTTTCCATCACCGTCAGGATGCGGACCCCCTCCAGGTGACCCACGGCCTGGGTATCGCTCTCCTCCTCGATGGGCAGCCGGGAGGTTTGGAACGGAATCCGGAACCAGAAAACCGTGCCCCCCACCTCACGGCTTTGCGCGCCGATCTCCCCTCCCATCAGTTCCGCCAGCCGTTTGCTGATCGCCAGGCCCAGTCCGGTGCCGCCGAATTTGCGCGCCGTGCCCCGTTCCGCCTGGGTGAAGGGTTCGAAGAGTCGCCTGGCCTCCTCCTCGCTCAGATTCAGGCCGATGCCGGTGTCGGAAACCGAAAAGTGGACCATGATATGATCCCTGGACTCCCCTTCCAGGATCACACGCAACGTCACCTCCCCATCCTCGGTGAACTTGATGGCGTTGCCAAGGAGATTGAGCAGCATTTGGCGCAGTCGTCCCGGATCTCCCTTGAGCGCGCCGGGAATGCGCGCGGAAACATGGGTCATCAGGGAGATTCCCTTGTCGTGGGCCTGGGGGGCGAGCAGTTCCGCCGCCCCCTCCACCACGGTCAGCAGGGAGAAGTCGATGCGCTCGATGTCGATTTTGCCCGCCTCGATCTTGGAGAAGTCCAGGATGTCGTTGATCAGGGCCAGCAGGGAACGGGAGGAGTCCCGGACGATTTCGGCGAACTCCACCTGCTCCTCGTTCAGGTTGGTCCCCATGAGCAGATCGTTCATGCCGACGATGGCATTCATCGGGGTACGGATTTCGTGGCTCATGTTGGCCAGGAAGGCCGATTTCAGACGGGAGGATTCCAGGGCCGCGTCCCGACACATCTTCAGTTTCTGCACTTCGTCCAACGGCGCGGCGGCGTTGCGGAAAATGGCGATGGAACCGATGATCTCGGTCTCCTGCAACATCGGGGTGGTGACATAGGAAACCGGGAGATGGGAACCGTCCTTGCGAACGAAATAGTCCTCCTCAAGCCGGTAGGAGCGACCCAGGAGGCTCTGATGGGCGGGACACTCGCGAATGGGGAAGAGGGAGCCGTCCGGCCGTTTGTAATGAATGATGTCGTGCAGGTTCTTGTGGAGGATTTCCGATTCCTGCCACCCCAGGAGCTGTTCCGCCTCACGGTTCATGGCCAACAGGTGCCCCTTGTTGTCCAGGACATACAACCCATCCCCCATGGAGTCCATCACCCGCCGCAGGAAATCCAGGTTCTGCTCCAGACGCAGTTCGGTCATGATGCGCCCGGTGACATCCGAGCCGACGGTGATGTATTGGAAGGGGCGTCCGGTGGGGGTCAGGAACGGGACGATGGTGCAATCCAGCCAGAAGAAGTCGCCGTTTTTCTTGCGGTTGCGAATCTCTCCCCGCCAGATGCGCCCGCTCTGCAGAACCCGCCACATCTCCTTGAAAAAGGATTTGGGATGATGACCGGAATCGAAAATGCTGAAGTGCCGACCCAGGAGTTCCTCTCTGGAGTACTGGCTGAGCTGGATCAGCTTGTGGTTGACCTGGGTGATGACGCCGGCCGGATCGGTGATGCTCATGTGGATCAACTCGTCCGTGGCGGATTTCTGATACTCCAGGTGGGTGATGATCTCCTGGAAGTGTCGGGTCCGGTCGGTGAGGGCCGAGTCCAGGCGGGTCCGTTCCACCACATCCCGGAAGATTCCCTGGACCGCGATCCGTTGACCGTTTTTGTCGCGGACGGCATGGGCGGTCATGGAAACCGGCGCCTGCTTCCCCCGGCGGCAGAGGAGCACCAGATCGAAATCCTCCACGCTGTCGCTGGTCTGGAGAATCTGCAGCATCTCCTGCAGATGTTCCGGATTGGCGCAGAAATTGGCGAGCGGGTGACCCTGGATTTCGGCGGGACGGTGTTTCAGCAGTTTTTGCACCGAGGGGCTGATGAATTGCAGCACCCCGTCGGTATCCATGCGGTAGTAGACATCTTCCATGTAGTCGCAAATGGACTGGAACTGCTGGATCCGGTGCTGGATGGTCTGGGAGTGGTTCCGTTCCTCGGTCACGTCCCGCACCAGAATCAGATCGCCCATCATGGTGGGGGAGAGGGCGTGGGCGTGGCCAAGAAACTCAATGGAAAAAATGGCCCGCTCCACGCAGTTGGGGATTTCGATCTGGTGTTCGCGCCATCCCAGGCGCTGCCCCATGCCACACTGGGGACATCGGGTGGTCGCGGGATAGGAGAAACCCGCGGAGATGCGGCCCCACCATGCCTCCGGGGAACCCCAGGGCCGGGTCAGGGAGTGGAGAATGGCGTCGGTGGAATGAATGGCGCCACTCTCCCTGACGATTCCCATGCCCGTCGGGGATCGGTCCTGATCCGGCGCGTTGCGCGTTCCGGTGGTGGCGAGTTTCATGGCGGGAGTGCTCCAGGCATGGCATTTCCAGTTTTTCTGTCCATCCGGCCTGGACGATCCCATCCCGTTCCGGGCCGGAGGCGGTTGAACGAATTATCGTGTGCTTAAAACAGCATAGTCCGTATCGTCTCGCGGGGCAACGGTTCTGATTGATCACCGTTCCCGGTTCCGCAGCTTTTGGGCCTGCAAAGAGGCCAGAAACACCTGCCGACCTCGGCTCAGGGGAGACTGGGGACGCTCCGTGGCGGGCAGCAGGACCTCCCTGGACGGGAGGGGCGGGGGAGA
>JADGCR010000095.1 GCA_015228895.1 Magnetococcales bacterium | reverse complement strand
CTTGGGATGGAACAGACAGGTGGGATGGAACTGCATGAACTCCATGTTGGCCACCCGGCAGCCGGCCCGGTAGGCCATGGCGATGCCGTCCCCGGTGGCCACGTCCGGATTGGTGGTGTAACGGTAGACCTTGCCCGCGCCACCCGACGCCAGAATGGTGAACCGGGCCTGGAAGGTGATCACCCGCCCGGTTGGGGTCTCCAGGGCGTAGCAACCGAAGCAGCGGTTGGGCTGACCGGGAAGAAACAGCCCCAGCTTGTGGGAGGTGACCAGATCGATGGCCATGTGATCGGCATGAATCTGGATGCGCGGATGCTGCCGGGCGCGTTCCAGCAGGATCTCCACCACGGCTCTGCCCGTGGCGTCCGCCGTGTGGATGACCCGGCGGGTGGAGTGCCCGCCCTCCTGGGTGAGATGAAACCCCCCCTGACTCTCCCTGGTGAAAGGAGCGCCCAGGTCCAGCAGACGACGAATGGAACGGGGACCATGCTCCACCACCAGACGCACCGTATCTTCATGACACAGGCCAGCGCCCGCGGTCAGGGTGTCGGCGATGTGTGAATCCATGTCATCCGCCGGGTCCAGGACCGCCGCGATCCCCCCCTGGGCATAGTAACTGTTGGATTCGCCCGCCGCTTCCTTGGCGATGATGATGACATCGCCGTGACCGGCCAGCCGCAAGGCCAGATCCAGACCGGCGACGCCCGCGCCGATGATCAGGAAATCGGCGGTGAGTGGATGGGTGGGATAGGAAATGTTCATGAAACACTATTGTGGGAGGGTTGCGTGTTCTGTCAAGATATGATGATGAACATTTTTGCATCTTTTTAATGTGGCGGATGCCATGGGAGTGCGTATACAATCATACGGACCGAACATGGAAACCATTCAAACGACGCACCAAAAGGCGGAGTCGGCTTGTGACGGATGCTGTTGAAGGTCAGACAACGACCAGCGAGGCGGATCGCATCCTTGTCGGACTGGCACAAAAAGGGGATAACAAGGCGTTTGAAGTCCTGGTGCGGCGTTATCAGGGCAAAGTGGCCGCCGTGATCTCCCGCGTCGTGTCCGATCCCGACAAAGTGCGGGACCTGACCCAGGAAACCTTCATCAAGGCGTATCGGGCATTGGAAAAATTTCGTGGCGAGTCGGCCTTTTATACCTGGCTGTACCGGATCGCGATCAACACCGGAAAAAATCACCTCCAGGCCCGGGATCGTGGCCCGCCCATGTCCGACCTGGAACTGGAGGACTCGGAACGCATGGCCCCGCAATTGCGTAACCACGAAACACCGGAACGGCTGATCCTGCGCCAGGAGATGATGACCAATTTGCGCAAGGCCATCGACGCCCTGCCTGACGCCATGCGCCAGGCGATCCATCTCCGGGATGTGGAAGGGCACTCCTACGAAGAGATCGCCAAGGCCCTGCAATGTCCCATCGGCACGGTGCGTTCACGGATCTACCGCAGCCGCCAGGAGGTGATGGACCGGATGCAGGGCTATCTGCAGGACAAGAAACCATTGGGCGTCTGAGATGTCGAAGGTCTTTGCCAAAGAGAGGAAAGCGATGGGACAGATGATGACTAACGAATGCAATCCGGAACTGGTCTCCGCCTTTCTGGATAACGAACTGGACCAGATCATTCTGGGTCGGGTCACACGACACCTCATGCATTGCGACCATTGCTGCAAGATCATGAGCCGTCTGGCCCAGGTGCGGGACGCGGTGGCGGAAAAATTCACCCTGTGCGATCCGGAATCGTTGACCCAATCGGTGATGCTGGCCATCAGCAACGAAAAGAGCATCTCACCACGGGATCGGGGCCTGCGGGACCGACTGCTCCGTTTCGGTTTGCCGGCCATGCTGGTGGGCGCCATCATGGCCGGCACCCTGCCTGAGACAATGGAATGGGAAGAACATGTCGAGAACCAGGAAATCATCTCTTGAAACACCACCACGGGATCGCTTCAAAATGATGCGCGAAGAGGGCATTGTCGTCTCCCTGGAGGGCAACATCGCCGTGGTCAGCGGACAGCGCCAGAAAATGTGCGGCAGCTGCCACAGCGCCAGCACCTGCGGCGTCCTCTCCGGCGGTCTGGGGCAGCGCGCGGTCAAGATTCGCGCCCGCAACGCCTGCAACGCCCAGGTCGGGGAACGGGTGTTCGTGGAACTCTCCGAACGGAGTTTCCTGAAGGCCTCCTTCCTGGTCTACATTCTGCCTTTGGTGGTGCTGTTCGCGGTGGTCTCCTGGACCCGGTTCTTCGTGCAGCACTATGCATTGACGATCGATGTCGAGGCTCTGTCCGCCGGGGTCGGCGTGCTGGGCCTGGGGGCGACCTTCATCTGGTTGCGACGACGCTCCGTGCGCCTGGAGAGGGACGAACGGGAGATGCCGGTGATCGTGGAAGTCCTCTCCTCGGATCTGTGTCACAACATTCCTCCCAAATTTTTATCTTGAAGAAAGGATGCGGCGGGGCGCGCACCTGAGCGGTGAAACGCCTGCGCGGGTCCGGCCAGGAGAACCGACGGCCATTGCCGCCCGGCGCTCTGCAAGGCAGGGTTGTTTACATTTTCTTTACATCGATCGGATCGCGTGACGCGCATCCAATCCATTGAAAACAATAATAAAATGATATAAGAAATTTATGGTTGTATTCAACGGTTGATTATTTTAGGAATCTATTGTCCCGACAAAGCGATCCTGTATTAAAAATGAAGCCACATTATATCTCAGTCATGGCGTTTGAGATCCTCGTTGAAAATAAAATTTGACAAAACGTGAAAAAAAATGAATCTTATATCAATCTTGATGTTGTCTGTCCTGGTTGTTTTTTGGGGATGAACGGGTCTGATGAAACCAAAAAAGATCTCCTCGTTTTTGCGGGGTATCCGGAATATTTACCGTGAGTCGGCGGGTGTGGGGGAGCTCTCGCGACACGCGGTGATGCCCCATCCGGATTTGCAGGCCAGGATTCGCAAGGAGTTGGCCGGGTTGCGGCGCAAGGGGACACGACTGCTGACCCCCATGTTGCGTCTCCGCCGTCCCACCCCCACCGGAATGAACGACGGCTTGATCTTTCCTGGGACGCTGTTTCCCCCTGGGACCCCTCCTGGGGTGGTGCGTTCCGCCGCTGCGGACCGGGCGCCGTTGCGCGGGGATGTGCGGGTGCTGGTCATCCTGGTGGAGTTCTCCGACCTGTCCATGAAACGTCCCGCGGCGGAGTTCGAGGAGCTGTTTTTTTCCCGGGGCACGCTCTCCACCGGGAGTGTGCGGGAGTATTATCTGGAGGCTTCCGGCGGGTTGGTGAACATCGTGGGTCAGGTGGTGGGGCCGTATCGACTCTCCAGCCCGATGCACCATTACGCCCATGGCGCGTCGGGTATGGGACAGGCGGCCCCCAATGCCCGGAACATGGCCCGCGAGGCCATGGAGCTGGTCCAGGGCGTCGATTTTGCCCGGTATGACAACGACGGCAATGGTTTCGTGGATGCCCTGGTCCTGATCCATGCCGGACCGGATGCGGAAAGAACCGGCAATCCGGAACACCTCTGGTCCCACAAGTGGGTGCTCTCCGGCGGACCGCATGACGTGGACGGAATCCGGCTGTACGCCTATCTGACCATCCCGGAGGAGGCCCGTGTCGGGGTGTGCGCCCATGAGCTGGGCCACATCCTGTTTGGCTGGATCGATTTCTACGATACGGACTGCACCTCCTCCGGGCTGGGCAACTGGTGTCTCATGGCGGGGGGCAGTTGGAACAACGACGGCGCGACCCCGGCGCACCCCTCGGCCTACTGCAAGGCGGATCAGGGGTGGGTGAAGGTGGAGCGGGTGGACCGGGAGGGTCTGGTGGCGGTCGCGGATGTCCAGACCGGCAGGAAGGTCTACGCCCTGTGGCGGGACGGACTCGGTGGCCAGGAGTACTTTCTGCTGGAAAACCGCCGGAAAAAGGGGTTCGACGCGTATCTCCCAGGAGAAGGGTTGCTGATCTATCATGTGGATGACTCCATCGGTTTCAACACGGACGAGAGCCATCCGAAAGTGGCCCTGATGCAGGCGGATGGGCGGATGGACCTGGAAACCGGCGCCAATCGGGGAGATGACGGGGACGTGTTTCCCGGCAGTACGGGCAATGCCCGGTTCGCAGGGGATACGACCCCCGGTTCCAGGGCCTACAACGGCAGGGAGACCGGGATTGGGGTGCTTCCGGTCGGTCAGGAGGGGGAAGTCGTCAAGGTCCGTTTTTTGGTCGGCGGGGCGCTGCCGCCATCGGAGACGCCTCCGGGAGGCGGGGGGGGAGCGGACCTCGTGGAGCGGGACGGTTCCAGGGATGACCTCGCCGCCCTGGAGGTCAGAGTGCGCGCTTTGGAGGAGGCCGTGATGGTCGGCCGGCCATTCATCGACCGGGAACTCCGGGCGCCTGTTCTCTGTTCGGGATTCTGCGCGGAAGAGGAGCGGGGGCGCTAGAGATGGTTGGAGACTCAGGGAGGATGTCGGTTCCGGTATGGCGCTTTTGATGACATTGGCCCATCGGCGGGACCGGCCGTCCTGGAACGTGCATCAGGCGTTTGTGCGGCGGCATGGCGCGGATTCGGGTCGTTTCGTGACCGTGGAGTCCCTGGTGGGCGCGCCGCACTGGTCCCATCAGTTGGGGGGTGAGGAGAAGATGCGGGTGCGGACACGGATTCGTTTCACCGACGGGCTGGAGTGGACGTTGAACTCCGACACGTTGGTCTTCAACCGCTTGCGTCGGGTGACGGTGGAGGATGGCCTGCTGTCGAGCCCGGCGGATCGGGAGTTCGCGGCCATGGAGTGGCAGGCGTTGCTGAGAAGCCTGCTGGAGTCATTGCCGTGCCGGGTGATCAATCCGGCGGTGCGCCAGGGGATGTCCGGCGTGGATTTCAGCGATGCGCAGTGGATGTTGCTGGCGCGCCGCGCCGAATTGCCGGTGCGCGGCTTGAGCCTGTTCACCAACCCCCGTCATCTCCAGCGGCGCGGTCGGGGCGGGTACTGTACCCCGCGACTGGTGGATGGGCGGGTGCGGGTGATGGAGGTGGCGTCCGGGAGAGGGGCGGCGCTTCCCGCGTTGGGGCGGGGGGCGGGTTGCTTCCTGGAAGAGACGGCGCGACCGGAGGCGCGGTCCGTGTTGGTGGCGGGCAATGCCGTGGTCGGAGAGATTCCCGCGAGCCTGGAGATCGGCTGCATCAAGCTGGCGCGTCTCGTGGAGTGCGAACTGCTGCAACTGTGGTTCGCCCCCGGAGCGCGGCGGAGTGACTGGCGCTTTCTTGCCGCCAGCACCTTTCCGGAGTGCACCAGGGAGGATCATGTGGAGGCCGTGGTGGGGTATCTGGGTGGGCAGGCTGGATTATAGCAAAGAGGCCGTGAACAGGATGATTTTGGTCTGTGGCGTACCAGGCGACCTTTCCATGACGCGATTGTTGGCGGAGATGCGGAGCCGGGGTGTGAGGTATCTGTTGCTGGACCCCCGCGACTGGTCCCAGTTGGACTGTGTGCTGGAAGTGCGGAAAACGGGGGTGGGGGGGAGTTTGCATCTGGGGCGCTCCCGATGGGATCTGTCCGATTTCTCCGGGGTGTATGTCCGCTCCACGCCGTTCCAGGCGCCCCCTTTTCTGCCCCGGAGGGGTTGGCGCGTCCCGGATGTCGGGTTGCTGAACCGGAGAGCGTTGTTTTTCGGCATCCTGCGCGACTGGTTGGAGAGCGTGACGGTTCCGGTGTTCAACAAATTGAGTTTGTTCGAGCGTGACGGTTCCAGGCCCCTTTTGTATCAGCAAATTGTCAAATGCGGTTTTTCGATCCCTCCCACCTTGATCTCCAACAATCCGGAGGAGGTGCGGGCGTTTCAGCGGCGACACGGGCGCGTGGTCTATCAGACCATCGGCGCGATGGGGGCGGTGGCGCGGGAACTGGACCCGGAGGGCATGGGGCGTCTGGACCGGGTGCGCGTCCTGCCCACCCAGTTTCAGGCCTGGATCGGGGAGCGGGAGATTCGTGTGCATGTGGTCGGTTCCGCGTTGTTTGCCACGGAGTGGTCCCCGGAGAGGGCCGCCAGGGAGCCCGGGGGCCAGGGTCGGGGGGGGATGCGTCCGCTTTTTTTGCCGTTCGAGATCAACGCTTGCTGCCTGGAACTGGTCCGCTTGCTGGGTTTGCCGTTTTGCGGCATCGATTTGCAGCGTGGCGCGGATGGCCGGTATTACTGCAAGGATGTCACCCCCTTTCCCGCCTTCGGGGATTTCGAGTCCGTCACCCGTCAACCCATCGCCGCCGCCATAGTCGATCGGCTCGCGGGTTGAACCGGTGGCTTTTTTCCTTGCGTTTCAACACAAGATAGAGAAATAGTAACACCGTTTCCCGGTCTTGTGGCCCAATCCATCCATTCCTGCTGGCGCTGGCGACGACATGCCCCCTCCTCTGGTGATCATTCCGGCATTCAATGAAGCGCAGGCCATTGGCCCGGTGGTGGCCAAGGTGCTGGCTTTGGGGTTTCATGTGGTGGTGGTGGATGACTGCTCCCAGGACAACACCCGCAAGGTCGCGGAAACCGCCGGGGGGCGGGTGTTGCGTCATCCCACCAATCTGGGGTATGGGTGCGCGCTGCAAACCGGCTACCTCTACGCCCTGCAAAAGGGCTATCCCAGGGTGGTGCAACTGGACGGGGATGGCCAGCACGACCCGGAGCATGTTCAGGATCTGCTTCTGGCGCTGGAAACCGGGGGGTGCGATGTGGTGATCGGCAGTCGTTTCCTGGGTCTCCACAGCTATCGGGTCTCCCGGCTGCGACGGATGGGACAACGATTCTTCGGCCTGCTGCTCAACCGCTTCACGGGGTGGCGCATCACCGATCCCACCAGCGGCTTCCAGGCCTTGAACGCCGAAGTGCTGCGGTTCTATTGCTCCAGGATCTTCCCGGACGACTTTCCCGATGCCAATGTGATCCTGTTGTTGCGCCGCAAAGGATTCAAGGTGATGGAAATTCCGGTGCGCATGTTCGCCAGCCAGACCGGTTCCATGCACTCCGGCCTTGTCCGACCCGTCTATTACCTCATCAAGATGACCCTCTCCTTTTTCATGAGCCTGTTGATCAAACTGCCAACGGAACCGCGCAAATGACCCCAAAACAGTCACTGCTGATCTTGCTGTTGGGTTTGTTCTTCTTTGTGGGCATCCTCCTGCTGGTGCGCTCCCAGCAGTTCCGGGAAAAGTACAGTCTGCTGTGGATCGGCATCTCGTTGCTGTTGCTCTCCATTCCCTTTCTGCTGGATTTCTATCTGGTGCTCGGCGCCTGGATCGGGATTGTCAACCACATCTCCCTGTTGACGTTCTTCGCCATTCTCACCCTTTTTCTGCTCGCCCTGCAATTCACCCTCGCCTTGACCGCGGCCTATCATCAACGCAAGGAGATCGCCCAGAACGTGGCGCTGCTGGAAGGCCGGGTCGCGGAGTTGGAAAAACGGCTGGCCAGGCATGAACCGGCACGGTCACAGGAGGTGGAAGGTGTCTGAATCCCATGCGATCTGGGAACGGCGTTGGCAGGGGTCGGAAACCAGGGAACGTCTCACCCTGTTGGGGCGTCTGATGTTCAAGGCCAAGGAGAGGGCGCTCCTCGACCTGCTGCGACGCCTTCCTCCCGGCACCGTCATGGAAGTCGGTTGCGGGTTGGGGCATATCCTGGCCCTCTACCGGAAAGCCGGCTGGCCCGCCGTGGGGATCGATGTCTCCCCCACGGCGGTGACGGTCTGCAACAACAAGGGACTCTCCGTGGCGTTGCGTCCGGTGGAAGAGGAGACCGGAGCGTACGACCTGGTCTCCTCCGATGGCATGCTGGAGCATTTTCTCGATTTCGAACCCATGGCGCGCCACCTGATGCGCCTCAGTCGGCGTCATGTGCTGATCATTCAGCCCAACCACGGCTCCTTTTTCGGCAGAATCCTGCCCTGTCTGGCGGAGATGGTGCGGGGGGAGGAGATCGTGTTCGAATACAACTACCGCATGCGGGATTTCATCGACACCTTTCAGCGTCACGGCTTCCGGTTGCAGGAGAGCGTTCCGGTCTTTGCCGATGTTTTTCGCATCTTGTTATTTGTCAAGCGCTGACAGAAAGGATCGAATGGTCTCGTGATAGCCTGCGGCCATGACGAGGTTGTTGTGGTCCGCGCCGGGAAAGAGACGTTCCTGATGTGGCCCTCCCCAGGCGGCGATGAGCCGTTGCGAGTGGGACACGGGGACGATGGTGTCCTCGCTGGCCATCAACGTCAACAAGGGGGCGCGGATGCCGGGGGCGCGGGCCAGGGAACGGAAGTCGTGGGGATCATGACAGGAAACACAGGTGAAGGAGTCCA
>JADGCR010000094.1 GCA_015228895.1 Magnetococcales bacterium | reverse complement strand
CCGGTCAGGGTCAGTTCGTCGATCATGCGCTGGCGCAATTCATTGACGCTGATCATGCTGGACAGCTTGGTGTTGGCGTTGCCGGTGATATTCATGCTGCGCTCCTTCCAAATGGGGAGCCGACGGGATGTCGGCTGATCAGGAGGCAGTATAGCAAGGCTGAAAACAAATGGGGGCCTCAAGGGGTCCCCCAGCTGCGGCGAAGCCGCTCAGTCCAACCATAGGTTGCCCTTTTCCCCGATCGTGGTCAGGGAGGAAACGGTGTATTGGCGGGCTGAAAGTTTGGAAATGATTTGGCGGTGGAAGGGTCTGCGACGTTTGAACCCGGCACGGCGCAATTGTTCTTGCCATCCGAAGGCGATCATGACGCGGCCTCCCCGCTGTCATCGGGACTGAGGTCCCGGAACCGTTCCTCGAACCAGCCGAGCTCATTCTTCAGCATGTTGGCCATATAGGGATCCGCGCACGCATCCTGGATAAGACGATAGCGTTTCAGGGTCTGGTTGAGTTGTTCCACATTGGATAGGCCTATCTGGTCTAGAAACCACCTTTCACGCTCCTCTGGAGGCATTTCCTTCGCATCGTCCAGGATGAGGCTGGCCTTGCGGAAGAATTTGAAGGCCCCTTTCATCTCCCGCTCTGCCAACGCCCCGGAAATGGGGCGGTCCAGGAAGAACCCCTCCTTGAAGAGATCGTGGATGTTGGCGAAGAAAGTCTTCTCCGGTGGCCGTTCTGCGTTGACGGTGAAGAAATGGTAGTGCTGCGCCGGAAGATCGGTGACCACGAAGGGGCTGTGGGTGGATAAAATCACCTGGAGTTGCACACCGTTGATTTTTAGGTTGCGCACCAGAATGTCCAGGTACTTCCGCTGCCAGCGCGGATGCAGCGCGGTCTCCACCTCGTCCAGGAGCAGCAGGACCGATAGATCTCCCTGTCCGGGCCAGGGAGGCCTGGCATCCTGCAGGTCCTTGAGGTGCAGGGGCATGAGGATGAACTGGGTCAGAAGGGTCCGTTCCCCGCCGCTGAGGGATTGGAACGAGCGCCACCCCTTGTCCCCCCCTTCTTTGTAATCCACCGTGAACCAGGGTGGGACGCTGGAGAGCATCATCTCCAGGATCGGCAACAACCCCTGGGGTGGATCACGGAGATCAGATCCGGAAGGAGACAATTCAAGCAGGACATCCAGTTTGAATCGCAGGGTTGCGCTGGGATCATGGAATGATTTAAAGTCAGGATCCAATCCCGATCCAGCGTACTCTTCCATAACCAAGGGTAGGTCTTCCCAGAACCACCCCTGCCGCCAGCCTCGCAAAAAGGAACTGGCTTCGAACCCATTGGGGAAATCGGCGTTGTTCTTAAAGGCTTGGGTTACCGCTTCCTGGACATCTTTATCCCGGAAGCGTTCTACGGTCCCCTGGATCATCTCCTCGAACCTTTTATCGTCCTCCAGGGAAAGGGGGACATCCTTATCGTCCCGGAAGGCTTGAACCGTTTCTGACAGTACGCTGAAGTCTCCCTGGCTGCTGGAATGCGCCTTCAGCCAGCCGAAAAGAGTATTGGGCTCGTGAAAAATTTCACCTAATTTTTCCAATAGAACGCTATTGACATGGCGGCCAATCTCGGTGAGCAGATGAAGCAGTCTCTGGAAACCATTCACCTTCTGCCAATCTGTCTCTCCATGCCTCAGACGGGCAGCCTGGATCAAGCTGACGGTGAACTGGTCCCGGATCTGCCGCATTTCCTTCTGGGATTTCCCCAGGAAAGCGGCCATCTGATTTTCGAACATCAGTTCGACCATCACCAGGTTCAGGCTCTCCAGGGTGTAGTGTTCGGGTGGAGGGCTGCGGTTGATGTCGATCACCTCCGGTGCAAAGTCCATTTCGTTACAGAGGCGTGCACAGAGTCCGTCGGACTCTTTGAAATCCTTTTTTTTCTGCCGCCGGGCCGCCAGGGCGAAATACAGCATCCCCCGCCCCACGTCATCCTTGATGGCATGCAGGTTGATCATTCCTCCGCTTTTGTTCGGATAGAGGTGGATATTGTCGTTTTCCCACGCTTGGTGTTTGTAGCCCCTGTCCCAGCCCTTGTCCCAGATTCCGGTGGCTTCCAGGGTGAAGTTGTAGTGGAGGGCGAAGAGTTTGCGGTGCCAGTCATTCCGAAACGTATCCAACGCTTCCTCCCCTTTGAGCCACCTCACCGGTTTGGTCGGAAGGGTGGACCTGGAGTGTTTCAAGCGGGGGAATCCGTCGTCCCCGGGGGGCACCGGAGGCGTCGATGGTAGAGGAAAGAACAGGCCGAAGGCGTCAACCGAATGCTCGTCCTCCAGGATGAAGATGGCTTTGCTTTTTTGAGGGCCGAAAGGAAAAGGACCGCTTAAAACTTTGTCGTTGATCGTCCCAGCCCAACTTACAAGATGGAGCAACGCCTGGAGCACCGAGCTTTTTCCTGATCCGTTGGGTCCCACCAGAATGGCGAGATCCCTGATGGCGTAGTCGTTGGGATGGCGCGGGTCCTCCAGCAGGTTGGGGAAGGGCTGGGCGGTCTGTGTGAGAATGTTGTACCTGGAATCGTATGAAAACCGGCATGGACCCGGAAAGTTGATCTCCTGGTTCTCCAGGCCCCGGAATTTGTCGATCCAGAGATAGGCGATGCGCATGGTTGGTTCACCCCGCAAAAAGTCTCCCCAAAAAATCCCGTTTCACTTTCTGGCCATCAGATTCCTATGCCCCACCAAGGATTACGTCATGTCCTGCCAAAATTTTGGGGAAAGTCCTGTTTAAAGACCCATCAAAGGGGGCAACTGATCCAACGCCCGCTCCAGTGCCGCCATCACCTCCGGCTCGTTCAACTCCGACCGCCGCCAAGTCATTTCCACCAAATCAAACACCTCCTGACGAGCCACGGGCGGGCGCAGGAGTGCGGTCAGGACTAGGCACAGGATATCAGCATCCTCGTGGGTGCGCAGGATCTCCCACAGCAGTGCCCGGGTCTCCGGCGCCACCACACGGCCAGCGGTCAAGACCAGCAATCCTTCCTTCACCACCGGCGCCCCCCAATCCTCGGCCACAAGCTCACCGATGCTGCGCACAAGAAGACCCTGAACACTGCCGGGCGACAGCCCTTCCATCGCCGTGAACAGACGCAACCGGCTCTCCACGTCCACGGTGGAAGCCTGTTCAACATTCTCAAGCAACTGCTCTTCCCGGCCCTGAAAAGCCAGGGCCAGGGCCAGGTTCAGGGCATGTTCCTGCTCCGCCTGTCGCCGTTCCGGGTTGAGTGTCCATTGCGAGCGGCTGAAGAGCAACAGGAGCATGGTCTCCTGACCCGGTACCGTCTCCCAGGCCAGGCGCTCCACCATGAGGGCCAGCACCTCCTCTGCCAACACGGCGCGGTGATGGAGCAAGGCCTTTTCCTCTGCCGTGATCAACTCCTCCATGGCCCGTATCACCCTGTCCGGCAAATCCCAAGATGCCTCAGGAACCAGGGCGCGCCATTCCTCTTGCAGCGCCTCCTCCATCAAACAATCCCATACATTCCTGAAACGCTTGGTTTCGAAGAGAACGGGCCGCAGCGACAGGGAGGCGGGATGGGTCAAGGAGCGCACCATGTCCCCATGGACCCGCAACCACTCCTGGACCACTTGGAAGAGTTGGGAGACCCGGGGGCCGGGGGGATTGTTCACGGCATTCCGCATATGCCGCCACAGCCAGTTGATCTCCCCGCTCAAGCACTCCCCGGCGCGCAGCAGGGATTCTTCTCCCATCTCCCATCCTGACAACAGCCGGTTCCACCAAGCCAGCAAGTCATAGAAAGGCTGCTCCCTGCCGGGAAGGCTTTCCTCATGGTCCAAAGCCTCGCCAATGCTGGTGACCAGGAAGCGAAACACCTCCTGCAAGAGCCGCAATAAGGCTGCCCCGGACAGCCCCTGGAAACGGGCCGCCTCCATGACGGCATAGGCCAGTGCCGTGAGATCCTCCATCGCGCCCATTTCCTTGTGATGCCAGACGAGTACGTCCTCGCCATTGGCCAGTTCATTGACCAGCTTGGCAATGGGGACCCGGAGATAAAGATGAAGCACCGCTTTGACGCGAGCAGGCAGGTCAGCGTGGAAGGCCTGGCTGAGGAAACGCTTGGGCGCGCCCCGACCGCACTGGGGCGAGGCGAGCAGGGTTTGATGGAGAAAGGGGAACTCCTCCCGCTCCAGGCTGATGGTGAAGCGGTCGAAGATCTCCATCCAACCGTCGTGGTCCTGAGCGGAAAGCCCCAGGGCCCGTGCCATGCGGACCCGCAAGTTGTTCTCCCGGATATCCGGCAGCAGCTCCACCAGAAAGAGGCGGGCGGAATTCCACTCCAGGGGGAGGAGCTTTTCGCACAGGGCGAGGCGTAGCTCCAGCCAGGGCGTTCCACGCCGAGGACGCATGTAGTGCAAGAGTTGTTGGAGGGTTGCCTGCCAGGAGGTCAGGGGCTGCCTGGTTTCCACCAGCGCCTGGGCCAGGGCGTGTTGGTGTTCGATGTTATGGGTCTCCGGTTGGGTGGCCCAGACCACTCCGGTCCGCAACCGTTCCCCCACCTCGTCCCGGGGAAGTTTCCCCTCCCCCATCAGACGCAGCAACCAGGCGTAATAGCGCCGCCACCATTCGGATTCGCTCAGAAAGGTCGAGTAAGGCCCGTTAAAAAAGGCCAGGGGGTCCACGCCCTCCTGTCGGTGCAAACTCTCCAGCAGGGTCTCGACCACGGCGGCATGGCCCCGGGATTGGGGATGGATGGCGGGGTGCGGTGCCATGGGGTCGAAATCCGGGTCCAGCCATCGTCGTAATTTATTGATTTCACATGGTTCAAGACGCCAGAGGGCCAGAGCTCGGAAGGCGGCCACGGAGATAGCTTCGTCCCGTGCCGTGATGCCCACCCGGATCACCTCCCCCGCCTCCAGGGGAGGAGGGTCCATGGCTGTGGCTGGGGCGTCCAGGCAGACTTGGCTGAAGCGCCGCCAGAACGCCCCCTGATCGACGCTGGCCAGACCGGCCCGCAACCGGGAATAAAATCCGGGCCGCGCCGCCGGGTCCAGACCCACGTAATCCACCCAGGCCGGGGAGCGGCCATGGCGCAGGGCATGGAGCACCAGTCCCTCCCGCAGGGCCGGGGCGATGGCGCCGGCGGTTAACACCCGCCGGGCTACGGCGAGAAGCTCGCCCTGGCTGAAATCCGTGCGCTGGGTATCGAGAAAATCCCGGAGCGGCGCCACCAGGGCGTCATGGACCAGCTCGAAGCACTCCTGGGCCTCATCGTATTGCACCAGACGCCGATCAGAGAGGAGAAAGAGCAACCGCCGCGCCTCATCCTCGTCGGCGAACAGCTCCCGCAACTGCCGCTGGGGCAGACGCTGCCGCCGGCCATCACGGATCAGGCGGTTGAACAGGCTGAAGAGCAGGGCGGGCTCCATCTCGAAGCGGGCGAGCTCCAGCACCGTGTCCCGCAGATAGGCGGCGAACAGGCTCCCCTCCCGGGTGAAGGCGAGCAACTGTTCCGCCGTCACCGCCACGACGCCGCCCGCCGCAGTCTCCCCGTACCGGTCCTCCAGCCACTCAAAGAACCGGCTGCCCAGGAGCTGGAGAAAGGGGAGGTAGATCTTACCCTCGTTCTTCACCCCATCAGTCATCAGGTCCAGGCACTCCGGGGCGAGGGCATAGTCCTTGGCGAGGAAGTGGTGGAGCAAGATCTCCCGGGCCATGGCGGGGCTCAGGGTCTGGATGCGCCGCGCCTCCCGGTAGACCCCTTCCAGCCCGGACTGCTCCTTGAAGGCGTGCAGGTGGTGCAGTTCGTCGCTGCGCAGCACCAATCCCACCCGCAGCCGCTCTCCCCACTGTCGTGCCAGTTCCGGCAAGGTTTCGCCCAGCAGCCGTTCCGACTCCTCCCTGAAGAATGGTGGATGGAACACCTGTTCGAACTGGTCGATAATGAGGAAGATCCCCCTGTTTTCGGCCCGGGCGATGATCTGCTCCACCGCCAAGGGCAGGGTGACCGTGGCATCAGCCAGGCTCAACGCCTCCCGTGCCAATCCCGCTTCCAGGGGCGGGAGCGCGGGGGGGCGGATCAGCACCGGGAGATAGGCCCCCTGCTGTTCCAGGTAGGGCGTCACCCCGGCATTGAAGAACGATGACTTTCCGCAACCGCTCTCGCCGAAAAAGACCGTGACCGGGGGAGTGGCGGGCAGGCCGGCGGCCAGCTCGACGGTCTTCTCCTCCCGACCGGTGAAGCGGGGGGCGCGGTAGGGATAGGGGGCGAGGCCGGGAAACGGGTTGGCCCGCCGAGGGCGGCGACCGGCAATGGCCGCCAGCCGGGAGGGATCCATGTTGGAAAGATAGCCCAGGATCTCGGCATATCGTTCGAACTGCCCCGGTCCCGGGTCCACCAGCAGGCACCCCAATTGGCGCAACCGTTCCCGTTCTTCCGGGCTGCGTCCGCAATCCACCAGGATGTGATCCCCGCCCCCGGCCTGCTCCACGGCCCGGAACACCCCCAGCAAGTCGGGATCGTTGAGGGCAAAGCCCATGATCAGCATGGACTTGCGGGCGGCTGTCTCCCTCAGGTGATCGAAAAGCCGGGACCGTTTGTCCGGGAGCGAGTCCATCTCCAGGGTGGTGAAGGCCAGGGTATGGGGGTGGTCCAGGGAGCCGTGGACCTTGGTGAGCGGCACCCGTTGCCGGGCGCCTTGATCGATGAAGGAGAGGTCCTCGTCGGAGATGACGAGGGTGTAAAGTTTACGCGCATCCCGCAGGGACCATTCCAGCAGCCGGTCCACATTGGTGGTGAGGTATTCGGCAAAGTTCATGCGGGCTGCCAGTTGATAGGTCACCGGCAGGGGCACGGCCTCGTCATCGATGATGGCGAGGATCCCGCTTCGGAAGGCCTTCACCGGCAGGAAAATGGCCGCCCTGTCGCACACCTCCGGCAGGGTCAGGTTCGCGGGCAGGTCCAAGCCGAACTCCTGATTCAGCCGATTGGCCAGCTCCGCCCCGGAAGGCAACCCCGCCGCCACCGCCATGCCCGCCCCGAACAGCAACACCCCCCGCCCCCGAGGCAGGTCCTCGTCCCGAAAACGTTCAAGTCGCTTGCGCTCCATGTGGGTGAGAAAGGTGAGGGTGGACATGATGGCTGGACTCTCATGGAACTCATTGATCATTTCTTTGAATGTTCTTTATTGATCGAAGAATGGGTTGTTAATGGGAGGCAGTGTGGCCCATTGAGTGAAGTCGACGCCACTCCATTTTCCGCTGAACCAAGACAGTGCAGCCAGCGGAGGGGAATATTCATGATATCTTACTCCTTATCATCACGCGTGGCTCCTTCGACTTTCAACTTGCGATATGCCTCGGAAGAAAGCCAAGCTGTCACCACCTTCTGAAATGATTTATCATTCATAAATCGGGCAAAGATCTCCTCATTCTGATCCATGCGCTCAACGAAAAGAGCTTCCAGCAAATTCTTGAAAACCAATTCGAACTTGTCCTCTGGATTGACTTCGGCAGCCTGTCTGAGTCCATCATCCGCTAGGGCGTCCGCCACAATTTGATCAAAAAAGAGCTGGTCGGCCTGGTTGAAATCCGTTCCAAACCGCTCGTTGACCACATCAATTAGACGGGAAAGAGGTACGGGTTCCTCACGGGCTACTCCCGAACCCACCTCGGTGGGACCATCCAAGCGACGGGAGTCACCTTCATGCAGGCTGATCGAACCTTCGCTGATCTTCTGGATGCGGTAGTATTCGAGCCTGACCTCATCGTCAAACTGATAGGAGGGTCCACTGCGCCGTTTTGGCAGCTTTGCCGCCAGATGGCGCAGGAAGACATAGAGTTTCTCCAGGTCGGAATCCTGGTAGGGAATGATCTGGCTGAGGAAGGAATAAAGATTGCGGAAGGCTTGAATTTTTCCTCGGAGGAGTTCGGACTCATCCTCGTTTTCCTGTTGAAGGACGGTAAATCGGGACACGGCAGGATCCAAGGCTGAGTTCATGGCCTGATGATCTGACACGCTCTGTCGTTGCTTCGGTTTGAAATAGACGGCGCAGAATCGTTCGATCTCTTCGGGCAGGTAGATGCCTGATGCATCCAACTCGCCCTTGATTTCATACATCCTGGCCGGGTCAACCTCCTCGCCCATCTCCGCGCCTTCGTAATAGACCTTGAAGGCTTCCCGGATCTCGTCCCGTTCATTGACGAAATCGAGTACGAAGGTGTCCTCTTTGAGTGGATGGGTGCGGTTGAGTCGGGAAAGGGTCTGAACGGCTTGAATACCTGCCAATCGTTTGTCCACGTACATGGTGTGGAGGAGCGGTTGATCAAACCCGGTCTGATATTTTTCGGCCACAAGCAACACTT
>JADGCR010000093.1 GCA_015228895.1 Magnetococcales bacterium | reverse complement strand
CCCATGGAATACTGGCAGTGGCTGGGTCGCAGGGCGGAACGGGATTATCAGCCAGACGAACCGATCACCCCGGGAGAGTCGCCATGATCGACGGGGCGAGCGTGCTGGCCGTGATCCCGGCGCGGGGGGGAGCCAGGGGGGTGGCGCGCAAGAACGTCCGCATGGTGGCGGGCAAGCCCCTGCTGGCGTGGACCATCGAGGCGGCTTTGGCCTGCCCGGAACTGGATCGTTTGATCCTCTCTTCCGAAGACGCGGAGATCATCGCCACGGCCCGGCAATGGGGGTGCGAATCCCCTGTTCCCCGCCCGCCGGAGTTGGCGACGGACCACGCTTTGGCCATCGATGTGGCGCTGCATCTGCTGACCGCCTTGCCGGAGCGTTACGACTATCTGGTCTGGTTGCAACCCACCTCCCCGTTGCGCCAGGGGGAGGACATCTCCCGCTGTCTGCAACTGTGCGTCCGGGAGCGGGCCATGAGCGCCGTGACCGTCACCCGGGCGGAAAAACCCCCCCACTGGATGTATTTCGTGGCGGATTCCGGTGCCATGCGTCCCGTCTTGCCGGGGGATCACACCCGCGTCAACCGGCAGGATCTGCCCGGCGCCTATGTCTTGAACGGCGCGGTGTTGGTGGTGCGGACCGCGTGGTTGCGACAGTCGGCCCGCTTCATGGACGAAAACACCAAGGCGCTCGTCATGCCGCCGCAGCGTTCCCTGGATATCGACACCGAGCGGGATTTGTTCCTGGCCGACTGGCTGTTGTCGCGACCCGCGGCCGTCTGTTGAGACATCGCGCCCATCTCCTCTCTTGATCACCCCCCTGCCACCACTGCCGCTGTCTGTTGACAACAACCCACCCTGGCGTGAATTTTGCTTTCGTTGTTGGTGGCGCAATTCCATCGTTTCCAATCGGGCGGGACAGCCATGGCAGATCTGCAACTGGACGGCACCAAACTCATCTTTCACCTCAAGGAGCTGTTGGCCTGGAAACGGGGCGAGTTCGTCCCGCCGATTCTGGTGGAGGTCAGCCCGACCAATCTCTGCAACCATCGCTGTGATTTCTGCGCCTACGAATATCTGGAACGCAACGGGAACTATCTGGACCTGGACCGTTTCCGGGAGACCCTGGGGGAACTCAAGGCGTTGGGCACCAGGTCCCTCTTTTATTCCGGGGAAGGGGAGCCTTTGCTCCACAAGGGGTTGCCGGACATCATCGCCTGGGCGGGGGGATTGGGCTTCGAGCAGGCCCTGAACACCAACGGTTCCCGTCTGTCGCCGGCGGTGAGCGAACAGGTGCTGCCCCACATGTCCTGGGTCCGTTTCAGCATCAACGGGGTCAACGCCGAGGATTACGCGCGGCATCACCGGGTGGCCCGCAATCAGTTCGAACTGGTGATGAAACAGTTGGAGTTCGCCGCCGGACTGAAGGCCCGGCTTGGGTTGCCCGTGGCCCTGGGGGTGCAGTTCGTCTATCTGGGGCAGGAGCCCGGCGAGGTGATCGCCCTGGCCAGGCGCATGAAAGCGCTGGGGGTCAGTTATTTCGCCCTCAAGCAGTTCAACAAGCATCCCAACATCGCCTTCACCCTGGAGACCCCGCCCCCCATCGAGGCTCTGTCGCAACTGCGCGAACTCTCCGACAGCGGGTTTCAGGCCACGGTCCGTCTGGGTGCCCTGGAGTGGCAGGCCCCCCGTGAATACCGCCGCTGTCAGGCGCTCCCCTTTTTCGCCGAGATCGTGGCCAACGGGGATGTCTATGCCTGTGGTCCCTATCTGGGGGATCCGGCCTTCTGTTACGGCAACATCCACCACATGTCGTTTGACCGGATGTGGAGCGCGGAAAATCGCCGGAAGGTGGAACAACACGTCTGCGGCATCGGGGATCTGGACGCGGTGTGCATGCCCAACTGCCGTTTGCACGAGGTCAACCGGCTGTTGTGGAGTCTCTCCAATCCGTCGGAGTCGAGCCATTTTCTCTAAAGGGAACCATGATACACACCTTTCAAGACGGCTCCAGACTGCTGCACCATCTGGAGGAGTTGTACCGATGGCAACAGGGGGAGCCGTTTCCTCCCCTGGTGGTGGTGGTCGCGCCGACGCTGCCCACGCTCCCCGCGCTGCTGACCGGGCTGGGGAACATGGGGGTGAAAGGTGCGCTGCTGGCGGGGGTGGGAGAGCCGTTGCCCCTGGAACGGTGTGGGGAGGCCCTGCGCGCGGGACAAAAGGCCGGGCTGGAACTGGCGCTGCATCTGGAGGAGCACCCCTTGAGCGCGGCTTGGTTCCAGGAGTGCGCGCCCACCCTCGATTGGCTGCGCCGCACCCTGCCGGACGCCGACCCGGAGCCGTTCTGGAGGGAGATGGCCCGGGCCGTCCAGATGCGGCGCGAGGGGCGCTGGCCTCTGCGTCTGGGCATCCTCCAGGAGGTGACCCTGGAAAACGGGCCGGGTCTGGAGGCGTCCATCCGGCGGGCGGAGGCGCTGGGAGTGGATTTTTTTCAGGCGCTGCCCGCGGGTCTGCCTCCCGGCCAGCGCGTGCCTCCCTGGGATCCCGCCTGGTTGCAACGGATCGCCTCCCTCTCCACCGGGGGGATGCGGCTGCTTTTCTCCCGCGCCCTCTTCGAGGAGAACCATGCGCGGGATTATGAGCGTTGCCTGGGACTGCCCTTCGTCGCCCGGATCGCCGCTGATGGCAAGGTGTACGCCTGCGAGGCGCATGCGGGGGAGCCGGCCTTTTGCTACGGGGACGTGAACCGGGAGGATTTCCCCACCATCTGGCGGGGATCCGGTCCGATCCGGGACAGAATCACCAGGGAGTGGGAGGTGCGGACCCGGTGCGTCTCCTGTTGTCACAATCATGGGATCAACCAGTGGTTGTGGCGGCAGACCCATCCCCCGGTTCACATTCATTTTATCTGAGTGGCGGTCTTATGCGCATCGGCATCGATTTTGACAACACCTTGATTGATTATGATGCCTTGTTTGTGGATGCCGCCCGTGAAAAGGGTTGGCTGCCGTTGGACGGAGTGCCGTCCGGTGGCAAGAATCGGGTCCGGCAGCAGTTGCGGGGCCAGGAGGACGGGGAGGGCAAGTGGCAGCGCCTGCAAGCCGAGGTGTATGGACCCCGCATCGGCGAGGCCCGCTTGCGCGCGGGGGCGGACCTGTTTCTGGCCGAGGCGCGGCGTCGCGACTGCACGCTGTTCATCGTCAGTCACAAGACCCGTTTCGCCACGGGTGACGCGGCCCGGCGCTGCGATCTGCGCCAGGCCGCCGGGGCGTGGATGACCAGCCAGGGTTTTTTCGCCGATCCGGGTTTCTCCCTGGTGCCGAAAAACCTCCATTTTGCCGCCACGCGCCAGGAGAAGGTGGCTAAAATCAAACAATTGCATTGCGACTGCTTCATCGACGACCTGCCGGAGGTCTTCAACGAGCCGGGTTTTCCCCCCACCACCCGGAAACTGTTGATCGATCCCTGGCGGGAGTCCCCGGCCTGCAACGATTGCCGGGTATTCTTCACCTGGACGGCCATCGCCTGCGAGTTGTTCGATGACCCTTGAAGCCGTGGAACGGATCGCGAGCCGACTGCTTGGGGCGCCCGTTCTGCGCCTCGCTCCGGTGCGTCTGGGGGGGAACAACCGGCTGTTCCGGGTGGAGAGCGGGCAGGGGGTGCACGCCCTGAAGTGCCATCTTCGTCAACCCCATGACCCCAGGGACCGACAAAAAACCGAAACCCGGGCCCTCGTCTTTCTGCGGGCGCAGGGCGTGACCGCCATTCCCCGTCTGGTGGCCCTGGACCGGGAATCGGGCTGCACCCTGTTGGAGTGGATCGACGGTGAGCCGCTCCATCAGCCCACGGCGGCGGATGTGGACGCGGCCCTGGCCCTGATCCGCCAGTTGCGCCCGCTGGGAGCCGTGCCGGAGGCGGAGAGGCTTCCTTTGGCCTCCGCGGCCTGTCTCTCCTCCCGCATGCTGGTCCGGCAGGTGGAGGACCGTTTCGCCCGTCTGCGTCCCGTTCTGCCGGATCACCCCGAACTGGCCGCGTTCATCCGCGAGGCGTTTCTCCCCTGCATGGCGCGGACCATGGAGACCCTGATCCCCTCCGACGAGCTGCCCGTCGCGCTGCGCCTGTTGAGTCCGTCGGATTTCGGTTTCCACAACGCCCTGCGCACCCCGAAGGGGGAGATCGTCTTTCTGGATTTTGAATATTTCGGCTGGGACGACCCGGTGAAGCTGACCTGCGATTTCCTGTTGCATCCGGGAATGAATCTTGCAGATGATTTGAAAGAGCGCTTTGTCCAGGGCATGACCGCCTTGTGTCACGGGGATCGGGATTTCGCGCCCCGACTGCGACGGTTCCATCCCCTGGCGGGTCTCTCCTGGTGTTTGATTCTGCTGAATGAATTCCTCCAGGAGGGGTGGGAGCGGCGGGCGTTCGCGGGCTCGGGACAGCCTCCGGGCGAGGCCCGGCAGAGGCAATTGGCCAAGGCGCGCCACCTGTTGGCCACCTTGTGTCCCGGATGAGGAACCCTTGGAACCCTGACGGATCATTATGCAAACGGACATCATCCATCCCCACCCCCCCTCCCCCCCCCTGGATGGCCGCTCCCGTCATCTGCGCCGTCTGGTGTTGCGCGCCATGGAACGGGGGGGGCGGGGACATCTGGGGTCGGCCTTTTCCCTGATCGAGATCCTGCGGGTGCTCTACGACGACGTGCTGCGCGTCCGGCCCGACCAGCCGGAGTGGCCGGGGCGCGACCGCTGCATCCTGAGCAAGGGGCATGGGTGTCTGGCCCTGTATGCCCTGTTGGCGGACAAGGGGTTTTTCCCCATGGAGGCCCTGGATACCTTTTGCCGTTTCGACTCCTTTCTGGGGGGACACCCGGAACGGGGTCGGGTGCCGGGGGTCGAGGCTTCCACGGGCGCCCTGGGACATGGACTCTCCATTGGCGTGGGCCTGGCCCTGGGGGCGCGACTCAGGCGGCACGCCCATCGGGTGGTGGTCATCCTGGGGGACGGGGAGAGCAACGAGGGGTCCGTCTGGGAAGGGGCCATGGCCGCGGCCAAACACCGCCTGGACCATCTCATCGTCCTGGTGGATGACAACAAGATGCAATCCTACGGCCCCACCCGGCAGGTGATGGATCTGGAACCCCTGGCGGACAAATGGCGCGCCTTCGGTTTCGCGGTGCGGGAGGTGGACGGCCACGACCCGGCGGAACTGCGCACCGCCCTGACCACCCCCATCCCCCCGGACCAGCCCATGGCGATCATCTGTCACACCATCAAAGGCAAAGGAGTTCCCATGGTGGAAAACAATCCGGACTGGCACCACAAGTCCAAACTGACCCCTGACCTGTTGGCCGCGTTGCAGCAGGCCCTGGCAGACCGCTGATGCGCAAGGCCAGCCTCGATTGCGTGTTGCAACTGGCCCGTCGGGACGAGCGGGTTCTGTTCATCGGTTCCGATCTGGGGGCCGGCACCCTGGAGGCGTTTCGCCAGGAGTTCCCGGAACGGTTCTTCATGGAAGGGATCGCCGAACAGCACCTGATCGGCATGGCGGCCGGGTTGGCCATGGAGGGTTTCATCCCCTATGTCAACACCATCGCCAGTTTTCTGACCCGCCGCTGTCTGGAGCAGATCGTCATCGATCTTTGTCTGCACAACCTGCCGGTGCGCCTGATCGGCAACGGGGGAGGGCTGGTCTACGCCCCGTTGGGTCCCACCCATCTGGCCCCGGACGACCTCGCCCTGATGCGCGCCCTGCCCAACATGACGATCCTCGCCCCGGCGGACGCGGTGCAGATGCGCGCCTGCATGGCCAAAACCCTTGAGTGGCCCGGCCCCATCTACCTCCGTCTGGGCAAGGGGGGGGACCCGGTGGTTTGCGACCCGGAGGCTCCCTGCGCCATCGGGGTGGCCGACACCATGCGCCAGGGGACGGAGGCGCTGTTTGTCACCACCGGGGTGATGCTCCAGCGGGCTTTGCTGGCTTGCGATATTTTGCGCTCCGAAGGGATCGAATGCGGTGTTCTCCATCTGCACACCGTCAAACCCCTGGATGAAACCGCTCTTCTGGCCGCCGCCAGGCGCTATCCCCTGTTGGTGACCCTGGAGGAGCACGCCCTGATCGGGGGTCTGGGCAGCGGGGTGGTGGAACTGCTGATGGACCGGCGGGTGACTCCCCTCCCCAGGGTGTTGCGTTTGGGTCTGCCGGATCGGTTCTGCGAGCATTACGGCTCCCAGGAGGCGCTGTTGCACGCTTTTGGTCTCCATCCCGCCGCCATTGCGGCCCGGGTGGCCGGGATGGTGAAAACGCCATGACCCTGTTATACAGTGCGCTGAAATTTCTGCGCTATCGGGAGCATCTGGAAGCGGTGCGGGACCAGAGGATTCTGGCTCCGGTCCATATCCGCCTCAAGCCCACCAACCATTGCAACCACAACTGCTGGTACTGCGCCTACAAGGTGGACAACCTCCATCTGGGGGAGGAGATGGTGGAGGGGGACGCCATTCCCCCGGAAAAGATGGACGAGATCGTCACGGACATCATCGCCATGGGGGTGAAGGCCGTCACCTTTTCCGGCGGGGGGGAACCTCTGCTCTACAAGCCGTTGCCCGGGGTGGTGGAGCGCCTGGTCCGGGGAGGGGTGCGGGTGGCGGCCTTGACCAACGGCAGCAATCTCAAGGGGAGCGTGGCGGAAGCCCTCGCCCGTCACGCCACCTGGGTGCGCATCTCCATGGATGGCTGGGACGACGCGAGTTATGCCAGGGCCAGGGGGTTGCGGGGCGCCCCTTTCACCCGGCTCATCGACAACATCGAGAGTTTCACCGCCCTGGGTTCCAGATGCGTCCTGGGGGTCAGTTTCATCGTCACGGCGGAGAATGTCGCCCATCTGCACGGGGTGTGTGCCCTGCTCAAGGGGGCGGGGGTCAATCATGTCAAGCTCTCCGGGGTGGTGGTGGCCAACGACGGCGCGGGCAACAACGCCTACCACGCCCACCTGCAACAACAGGTCGCGGAGCAGCTCCGGGCGGCCCAATCCCTGAACGATGCCCGTTTTTCCGTCATCAACCACTACCACGAGCTGGAAGAGCGGTTCGACAAGGGGTACGCCACCTGCCCCTTTCTGCAGTTTCTCACCGTCATCGGCGCGGATTGCGGCGTTTACACCTGCCAGGACAAGGCGTATCGGTCAAGCGGTCTGCTGGGTTCCATCAGGGGGCGCTCCCTGCGGGATTTCTGGTTCTCCGAGGAGAACCGGCGGCGGATTTTCTCCCTGAATCCGGCCACGGAGTGCCGACACCATTGCGTGGCCCATAACAAGAATCTGGCCATACACGACGTCCTCCGGATCGATCCGGACCATGGGGCGTTCGTCTGAGGAAGGCGGCGGGTATTTTGGTGTTGCACCCCGGGGGTCGCTGTGCGATCATGCCAGGGCAGGTCAAGGGAGCATCCAGAGACCGAAGCCCCCGATCAGAAGGTTTGTCCCATGTATCAGTACCGGCAGCAGTTTCTCGATTACGCCTCCCTGGCCAATCGCGCCACCGCCAGGGAGATCGCCTCGCTGTTGCGCGGCTCTTTGTCCATCGAGAGCGTGGTGGACTTTGGTTGTGCCAGGGGGGCGTGGCTGGCGGAGTGGCAAAGTCTGGGCGTGGCGGACATCCTGGGCCTGGACGGGGATTACGTGGATCCGAATGGCCTGTTGATCCCGCCGCAGCGGTTTCTCGCCCGGGACCTGCACCATCCGATCCGTCTGAACCGCCGGTTCGATCTGGTGCAGTGTCTGGAAGTCGCGGAGCATATCGTCGCGGAGCGCGCGCCGGTTTTCATCGGGAATCTGGTCGCCCATGGTCAGATCATCCTGTTTTCCGCCGCCCCGCCCGGACAGGGTGGGGACCACCACGTCAATGAACAACCCTATGAGTACTGGCGTGACCTGTTTCTGCGGCATCGCTTCGAGCTGTTCGACTGCATCCGTCCCCTGATCGCGGACAATCCGGTCGTCAATCGCTGGTACCGGTACAATGTCATGCTGTATGTCCATCCGGATGCCGTGTCCCGACTGCCGCAAGCGTGGCTGCACCATCGCGTCGGCCACCGGGACCCCATCGAGGACATCTCCCCCATGGTGTATCAAATCAAGAAAGGGATCGTGCGTCTCTTGCCCGACGCGGTGGAAAACGGACTGGCCCGCCTGGTGGCCGGCTGGAACGCATCCAGGCTGCCCCGCGCCTGACCGGGGCCGGTATCCGGTGACCGTGCAAACAGCGAGGAGCACGCGGCAATGTCCCGTAACCTTTTTCTGACACCGGAGTGGTTGGCGGCGATGCGCGCGACAGGCGCGATTGCCGCGATCCACGATCTGTCCACGACCGGACTGGATCTGGCCGTGGGCGAGGTGCGCTGTTTGCGACAGGCGCGCTGGGTGCTGTTCGGCGCGGTTGCCAGCGAGCACCGCAAGG
>JADGCR010000092.1 GCA_015228895.1 Magnetococcales bacterium | reverse complement strand
AGGAGGCGGAGCCGCCGCGGGGGGGGGGTGGCGCTGCAGTCCGGGCAAAGGCGGAACCCTGGGTCGCGGTCCCCGCTCCACGCGGCAGGGAGACCCCCATGTTCTGGGCCAAACGTTCGGTATCGACCCCCAGACGGGCGGCCAACTGGTCCAGTTGCCTGCGTTCGTTTTCGTCACAGCGGCCATCCGCGAAGATGACGTTCAAACAGCCGGCCACGATCAGATTGGCCTCTTCGGAGCCTTGGGCGATGGGATGCAAGACCGTCGTGAAGGGTTCGCTTTCATCGAGAAAGGCCCGCACCGCGTAATTCTTGAACTTCTCGATCAGCTCCTCCAGCGGGAAGCCGCCGAACACCGGATGCTGCCGGTTCTGCAACAGAAAATTTCTGAAACCATCGATTTCCGTCCGTTGCAGACGCCCGTGCTGGGCGGCCATCAGACCGGTATAGGCGCAGAAGGCCTCCACAATCGGCTTGTACTGGGCCGACTGAATGCGGGGTCCCAGATTCTGCAACCCCTTGAACAAACCCGTGGCCAGGTCGGTCGCCGCGCCCACAGCCCGTTGCCCACGTCCCATCCATTCGTTTTGTATGACCATCGTGACCCTTCCTTGTCCAGTGCGGCTTTGGTTGCGCCCCTCCCCGAACCGCCAGGGAGGGGACGCGACCGCGACACCCCCGCCGTTAACCCACATCCACCCCGTAATTTCTCGCCAATGGGGCCAGTCCTCCCGCGAAACCCTGACCCACCGCGCGGAATTTCCATTCGTCGTTGCGTTTGTAGATCTCGCCAAAGATCATCGCCGCTTCCGTGGAGGCGTCTTCGCTCAGATCGTAACGGGCGATCTCCGCCCCCCCTTCGGCGTTGAGCACCCGCATGTAGGCGTTGTTGACCTGCCCGAAGCTCTGCCTTCTGGCGTCCGCCTCGTGGATGGTGGCGGCGATCACCACCTTGTCCACATCCGCGGGAATCCCGTCCAGATTCATCAGAATCTGCTCGTCATCCCCCGTGCCCACGCCGGAACGGTTGTCCCCCTGGTGATGCACCGAGCCATTGGCCCCTTTCGGGTTGTTGTAAAAGACGAAATCGCTGTCCGAACGCACCTTGCCGCTGGCGCCGAGAATGAAAACCACCGCGTCCAGATCGAAGGGCTGGCCATCGGTGGAGCGGGCGTCCCAGCCCAGGCCGATCATGGCGGCTTTCATGCCGGGGGCTTCCTTGGACAACGAAACATTACCACCTTTGGAGAGGGAAACAGGCATTTGCAGGCTCCTTTTTCGATGATTTACAAGTTGAATGTGTTATACATACTGACGCATTTTTTCCGCGAGATCCGCGAGGGAGCGACCCATGGCGTTCTCGCCCACCGCGCGCACCGACCAGCCGTTATCCTTGCGATAGAGGCTCATGATGATGATGGCCGTGTGCGATCCTTGACCACTCAATTGATATTTCAGGATTTCCTGACTATTTTTGGCGTCCATCATGCGGCAGTAGGCGTTCTCGATGGTGTCGAAGGTGTCGTTGGAGTAGGAACTCACCACGAACACCAGGGCCTGCACCCGCGGGGGCACCCGGTCCAGGGCGACCATGATCTGTTCGTCATCCCCATCCCCCTGCCCGGTCAGATTGTCCCCGGTATGCTCCACCGAGCCATCCGTGCTTTGCAACTGGCGAAACCAGACCTGATCCACCAGATTGCCCTGGGCGTCGAACAGGCCCACCGAGGCGTCCAGGTCGATGGATTTCTCCTTGCCGCCCCCAAGAAAGCCGAAAAAACCTTTTTTGGCCTGTTGCCGGGCATCCCAACCCAGCCCCATGATGACTTTTTCAAAGGTTTTTCCCGTCTCCTTCTCCAGTGAAACCCGTTGACCCTTGGTCAGGGAAATGGCCATGGCATCTCTTCTCCTAGCTGAAAAGTTCTATGGATGATCATGAGTTGCGCGCAATGTCAGGACTTGCGAAAAGAATTAAAGATAGTTTAGATATAAGGAGTGTCACCCGGTTCGTCAAGGTCTGACGCTGGCCAATGCATCATTTTGAATGGAAATTGCCCGATCCATGACCACACCGCCCAACCCGGAACCCGAATTGCAGGCGATGCAAACCCTGGTCTCCCTGTTCCACCAGGGACGCCATCCAGACCTGGCGCGCCAGGCCCGCTCCCTGACCCGGAGGTTTCCCGGAAACGGCTTCGGGTGGAAGGCCCTGGGGTTGGCCCTGTTGCACCTGGAACAGTTCGCCGAAGCGCAGCAGGCCATGGAGTGCGCGGTGGCGCGCCTGCCCGACGACGGGGAGGCCCATTGCAACCTGGGCATCATCCTGCAACAGCGGCAACGGCTCCGGGAGGCGGAGGTCTGCCTGCGTCGCGCCTTGACCCTCCAGCCCGGACACGTCCCGGCCTGGTTCCATCTGGCCCTTCTCCTGAAGGAACAGCAACGTCTCCCGGAGGCCGAGGCGGCCTACCGGCAGGTGGCCGCCCTGGAGCCTGACCACGCCAACGCCCTGGACAACCTGGGCAACCTGCTGACCGGCCAGGAGCGTCTCCCGGAGGCCGAGGCGGCCTACCGGCAGGCATTGCGCGCCCGACCGGGACACGCCAACGCCCGAAACAATCTGGGCTTCCTGTTGTCCATGCAGGGACGTCACGACGAGGCGGAAGCCTGCTTCCGCCAGGCCCTGGCCAGTCAACCGGATCATCTGCTGGCCCTCAACAATCTGGGTTCCCTCCTGGTGGAGCGACGCCGTTTCGCCGCGGCCGAAGAGGTGTTCCTCCAGGCGCTCCGGCACCAGCCCGATTGCGCCGACGCCCAGTGGAATCTGGCTCTGCTGCATCTCTCCCAGGGCGGTTTCCGGGAGGGGTGGACCCTGTACGAATCCCGGCTCCACCCGCGCCACAGCAGACGGGAGACCATGAACACCACCCCTTTCGAGGGATCGTTCCCCATGTGGCGGGGAGAGGATCTGACCGGCAAGACCCTGTTGATCCTGCCGGAGCAGGGGTTCGGGGATCAGGTGCAGTTCTGCCGGTTTATCGCCGTGTTGCGCAGCCGACCGGTCCGGTCCGTCACCCTGGTCTGCCCCCCCGCGCTGGAACGCCTGTTTCGCCGGCTGGCCGGGGTGGAGCGCGTTCTGACCCCGCGACCCGACCCGGATTATCCCCCCCACGATTATTGGACCTTCCTGCTCTCCCTGCCCTTGCGTCTGGGCAGCACCCTGGAGACCATCCCCGCCACCCTGCCCTACCTGACCCCTCCGGCCCAGGCCCTGGAGGCGTGGCGGGAACGCCTGACGCCGGAGGGATTCCGGGTGGGTCTGGTGTGGCGGGGCAATCCCGGCCTGAGCCACGACAACCAGCGCTCCCTCCCCGGTCTGGCCACCCTGGCCCCTTTGTGGTCGGTGCCGGGGGTGGTCTTCTTCAGTCTGCAAAAGGGTCCGGGGGAGCGGGAGGCCCGATCCCCTCCCCCCGAACAGCCTCTGCGCCCCCTGGGGGAGGGGATGCGCGACTTCGCGGACACGGCGGCCATCATCCACCTTCTGGATCTGGTCATCTGCGTGGATACCGCCACCGCCCATCTCGCCGGGGCGCTGGGCAAGCCCTGCTGGGTGCTGTTGCAGGCCTGGGATACGGACTGGCGCTGGTTTCACGACCGGAGCGACTCCCCCTGGTATCCAGGGGTCATGCGGCTCTTCCGCCAGCAGCGCCCCCGCGAATGGACCCCCGTGGTGCGGCGGGTGACGGAGGCGCTGGCGAGAGAGGTTGGTGCCGGAGGACGGAGAATGCTAACATGTGCCGGTCTCCCTCCATCCGCCGGTCAACAAGGAGCTTTGCCCTGACATGCGACCCACACCCACGATCCTGGCCGTCCTGGACGGCTGGGGAATGCGTCCGGACACCCGGCACAACGCCATCCACGCCGCCCCCACCCCCAATTTCGACCGCTGGTGGCGGACCCGCCCCCACGCCCTGGTGGAGACCTGCGGCCCCCATGTGGGACTTCCGGAAGGACAGATGGGCAACTCCGAGGTGGGGCACGCCAATCTGGGGGCGGGCCGGGTCCTCTACCAGGATTTCACCCGCATCGATCTGGCGGTCAGGGAGGACCGTCTGCGGGACAATCCCGCCGTGGTGCAAACCGTCCGCCAGGTGCGCGCGGCCAGTGGGCGGCTGCATGTCTGCGGCCTGCTCTCCCCCGGCGGGGTCCACTCCCACATGGACCACCTGTTGGCCGCGGTGGAGGCGGCCCACCGCCTGGGGACCGGGGAGATCCTGATCCACGCCTTTCTGGACGGGCGGGATGTCCCCCCCCGTTCCGCCCTGGCGTATCTCGACGCCTTCACCGCCCGACTGAGCGCCCTGGGCGCGGGGCGCATCGTCTCCATCTGTGGCCGCTACTGGGCCATGGACCGGGACCGGCGCTGGGAACGGGTGGCGCGGGCCTACGACCTGCTGACCCGCGGGGTCGGCGGGACGGCCACGGACCCCCGGAGCGGCGTCAGGGCGGCTTACCAGCGGGGCGAGGACGACGAGTTTGTCCAGCCCACCCTCATCCCGGACCCGCGGGGAACCCCCGTCACCGTGGAGGACGGGGACGGCGTATGGATGATGAATTTCCGCGCCGACCGGATGCGGGAGATCAGCCACGCCTTTCTGGACCGGGATTTCACCGGCTTCCACCGGACCGCGCGCCCCCTTCTGTCCGGGTATCTCTGTCTGACCGAATACGACTCGACCCTGCCGGACGCCCTGATCGCCTTCCCCCCCCAATCCCTGGTCAACACCCTGGGGGAGGTCCTCGCGACCCACGGACTGCGGCAGCTGCGGGCCGCGGAAACCGAAAAGTACGCCCATGTCACCTATTTCTTCAACGGGGGACAGGAACGCTCCTTCACGGGGGAGGAGCGTCTGCTGATCCCCTCCCCCCAGGTCGCCACCTACGATCTGCAACCGGAAATGTCCGCCACCCCCCTGACCGATCAGGTGGTGGCCGCCGTCAACGGACGCGCCTACGATTTCATCGTCGTCAACTACGCCAATCCGGACATGGTGGGCCATACCGGTCATTTCGACGCCACCCTCCAGGCCATTCAAACCGTGGATCTGTGTCTGGGACGGCTGGCCGAGAGCGCCTTGAACGCCGGATACCAGATGCTCATCACCGCCGACCACGGCAACGCCGACTGCATGGTGGGAGACTCCGGACAGCCCCACACGGCCCACACCCTGAGTCCCGCCCCGCTGCTCTATCTGGGACCGCAAGCCATTCGACTGACCGATGGCCGCCTGTGCGATGTGGCGCCCACCCTGTTGTGGCTCATGGGCCTGCCCCGGCCGGAAGAGATGGACGGTCACTCCCTGGCGAGCCTCGAACCGGCATGAGACCCTCTCCTGCATGGTGGCGCGGGGCTGTCTGGCTCGCCTGGCTGTGGTGCGTGGCGGCGCCGGGGAGACTTGGGGCCGTCAGCGAAATCGACAACCAGGAACACGCCACCCTGGAACGCAGTCGTGTGCAGCTCAACCGCACGGTCCGGGATCTGGTCCGGGAACAGCTTGCCCTGCGGGAGGCCAAGGGAGAGACCGAATCCCTGCTCGACGAACTGGAACGGCTGGACCGCTCCCTGTCGGACAAGGAGCGCAAGCAGGCGGAGTTGCTCACCCGCCAGGAGGAGACCCTCAAGCAGCTCCCGGAGGTGGAGGAGCGCATCGCCACCAACCGAAAAAAACTGGTCGTGCAACGACGACGGTTGGCGCAACACCTGCGTTTGATGTATGAATTGGGAAACCAGGGGCCACTCAAGACGGTTTTCGCGCACCAGGAGAGTTCCCACGGTCAGCAGGGCATGCTCTATTATGGACGCCTCATCCAGGCGCGCAACCAGGAGTTCGTCGATTTTCGCATCGCCATCGCCCGCATGCGCAACGATCTGGCCAAAAGCCGGGAGCTGGCCGAGACCCTGGCCCTGCTGAGCGCGGATCTGACCAAGGAACAAAAACAGCTCCAGGAGGAGCGTCTCAAACGGGCCCGCTTTCTGGAACAGGCGCGCAGCGAGGAGAAACAGCACCAACGCAAGGTGGAGGAACTGACCCGGGCCAAGATCCAGCTGAGCGCCTTCCTGGAACGGTTGAGCGGCTATCTGGACGGGGAGTCCCCCCTCGCCCCGGAGACCTCCCCGGATGAACCGCCGGACGACCCCCCCGCCGGAGAGGGACCGCAAAGCCCCAAAGCCGCCAAACCCCCGGCAAAAGGGCCACCCTCCGCCACCGCGGCCATCAGGAGCCGCCGGGGTCAGCTCTCGCCGCCCGTACCCGGCCGTTCGGAAAAGCGGCCTCCGGGTCTGTTTTTCAAGGTCGCGGCCCACACCCCGATCGCCGCCATTCACGCCGGGCAGGTGGTCTACGCCGACTGGTTCCGGGGGTACGGTTTGCTTTTGATCATCAAACACGACGAACATGTCTATTCCCTGTACGGCCACAACAACAAGCTCCTGGTCGCCCAGGGGGATCTGGTGAAGGGGCAGGAGGTCATCGCCCAGAGCGGAGATTCCGGCGCCCTGGACGGGGTTCCCGGTCTCTACTTCGAAATCCGCATCCAGGGCAAAACCGTCAACCCCACCGGCTGGCTGGCGGATCAGGGTTAAAAAAAACCTGACCGATTGGGTCTGATTCTTGTATACATTAGGAACCGCCAGGCTGACTGACCTGGTTTCATCGATGAACAAAATGACTCGGGAGAACCCATGAACAAACCAAAACAGGCTGGACGCCCCTGGCTATTCGGCGTTGCACTTCTGACCATTCTGGTCGGCGCACACTTCCAGGCTGACAACGTGATGGCGGTCAGCCAGGTGACTTACGAGAAACTGCGTGTCTTTTCCGAAGTCTACTCCCTCATCAAACAGAACTACGTGGAAGAGGTGGATGAAAAATCCATTCTTTACGGAGCCATTCAGGGCATGCTGAAAACCCTGGACCCCCACTCCTCCTTTCTCACCCCGGAGAATTTCAAGGAGATGCGGGTGGATACCCAGGGGGAGTTCGGCGGCCTCGGGATTGAAATCTCCCGGGACGACCGGGGCGTCCGGGTGGTCTCCCCCATCGAGGACACCCCGGCCTACAGGGCGGGCATGAAAGCCGGGGACATCATCGTCAAGATCGACAACGTCAACAGCGTGGACATGGACCTTCTGGAAGCCGTCAAAAAAATGCGCGGCAAGCCGGGTTCCAAGATCACCCTGACGGTGGTGCGCAAGGGGGAGACCAAGCCGCTGACGTTCAACATCATCCGGGCCATCATCAAAATCCGCAGCGTCAAGTGGCGGGAGGAGTCCGGAGGCATCGGCTATGTGCGGGTGATCCAGTTCAACGAGCAGACCCAGCCCCTGTTGGAGACCGCCCTGAGCGAGCTGACCCAAAAGAGCGAGGGCGGCAAGCTCAAGGGGCTGGTGCTGGACCTGCGCAACGATCCGGGCGGGTTGCTGGATCAGGCGGTCTCGGTTTCCGACGCCTTTCTGGATGAGGGCCGCATCGTCTATACCAAGGGGCGCATTCCGGGCAAGGACATGTCCTTCGACGCCCAGGAGGGGGATCTGACCAAGGGCTCTCCCATCGTGGTGTTGATCAACGGCGGCTCCGCTTCCGCCTCGGAGATCGTCGCCGGGGCGCTGCAAGACCACCACCGGGCGGTCATCATGGGCACCGCCTCCTTCGGCAAGGGATCGGTCCAGACCATCATTCCCTTGGCGGACGGTTCCGGACTCCGTTTGACCACGGCCCAGTACTACACCCCCAACGGTCGTTCCATCCAGGCCAAGGGGATCGTCCCCGACATTCTGGTCGAAGACCTGGATGTCAAGGACAAGAAGTCCCAGCATCGGCCCAAGGAGGCGGATCTCAAGGGACACCTGCAAAACGCCGATCCGGACCAGAAAGCCTCCGAGGCCACCGAAGAGAAACAGGAACCGGACCAGACGCCCAAACAGGAAATGGAGCAAAACAAAAACAAGGGCAAAGAGCTGGAAAAGGAACCGGAACCCGAAGCGGAACCCGAAGCGGAACCGGACAAGAACAAAAAGAAGGACGGCGCGAACACGGAACCGGAAGCGGAGCAGGACACGGTGACTGGTCACAGCAAGCAGGACTACCAGCTGCAGCGCGCCCTGGATCTTCTGAAGGGCTTCCAGGTGCTGGAGAGCCGCATCAAAACCAAACCAGCGGATGGCCGACATTGACCGACGACTTGATCACGGAACCCGCGCCCAAACCACCATCGAAGAAATGGTGGGTTCTGCCCGCGGCGATCGCCTCCCTGTTGTTTCTGGCGGGTGTGGGTGTCGGCATGCTCTGGCATGACCGCGCCCCCGCCACGCCGGAACAGGGGCGGACCGCGCCCCCCGCGGAGACCCTGGAGCAGTCGGCGGCGACCCCGGTCGCGGCCAGCGGGGCCGACACGGGCCAGCCCGCGCCGGTCCCTCCTCCCCAGGAGAGTCCGGCCCCGGCCGTGATC
>JADGCR010000091.1 GCA_015228895.1 Magnetococcales bacterium | reverse complement strand
AGATGGATCTTTGAAGGGAGTTGACACATGACAAGCCCGCAATGGCTCTATCCCGGATCCCGCTGGTGGAAATTCGATTTCCATACACATACGCCTGCATCCCGCGACGCTCCATGGCATACGAACAGTCTTGTTTTGCCCTGTCAAGGTTGGTTGCTGCAATTCATGGCCGCAGAGATGGATTGCGTTGCGGTGACCGACCACAACAGTGGCGCATGGATCGATTCACTCAAGGATGCCTATGCCAAAATGAAGGCGCAGGCCGATCAGGGAAACCCGCCCAATGGATTTCGGGAATTGACGATCTTTCCAGGTGTGGAGATTTCGGTCAGTGGAGGGTGCCATCTGCTTGCCCTATTTGACCCCAGTGCAACCACACGTACCATTACCGATTTGCTGGCAAAGATCAGTTATAACGGCACCGATGGAACGAGTGATGATGTAACCGGGGACGGTCCTGAAAAGGTCGTCGCTGCAATCCTGGAGGCCAAAGGCATTCCGATTCCGGCCCATGCAGACGCTCCCAAAGGGTTGCTGGAGCTTGCAACCACCGATGGAAATAAAAGTCGCATGGATGCCAATACCATTCGTGGTGTGCTGGATCATGCCGACCTGCTGGCTGTCGAATGGGTGGACATGAATCGCGTCGCTCCTGAGTGTGTCCGGAGAACTGCCGACAAACTGACGCGCATTCTGGGCAGCGACTGTCACAATGTCCGGAATCACAATCCACCTGGCAGCCGATACACCTGGGTCAAAATGGCCCGCCCAACCATTGATGGCCTGCGACTGGCGTTGCTGGATGGCAACGAGGTCTCCATCCGTCGCAGTGATGGAGTGGGCTTCGATCCCTTCCGGGTGCCCGCCCACATCATAACCGCCATCGAGATCGAAAAGGCCTGCTACATGGGCAATGGCCAACCGACACGATTGGAATGTTCTCCGCTTTTCAATGCGGTGGTCGGTGGACGCGGAACCGGTAAATCCACCGTGATACACGCCTTGCGACTGGCCACGAGGCGCAATCGGGAACTGGAGGCGTTGGGTAAGGGTAACGAACCGAACCAACGGTTTTTGGAGTTCTGCAAACAAGCCAATGGCCGAGACGACACAGGCGCGTTGCGTTCCAGTACGGTCATGCGCGTGGAGTGGCGGCACGAGGGGGAATCTCTTCTTCGGCTGCTGTGGCGGGCGGACGGGCAACTCCCGGTGGTTGAGGAGTACCACAACGGCCAATGGCTGCCATCGCCCAGTCAAAACGTGAATGCGGACCGTTTCCCGATACGCATTTTTTCCCAAGGTCAGATTGCCGCGTTGGCGGGTGATGGGCGACAAGCATTGTTGTCCATCATTGATGAAACGGATAACATCGCGCCATCGAAGCAGGAGTTCGAGGAAGCGAAGCGTACTTTCTTCACGCAACGCGCCCGCTTGCGTGAACTGGACGGCAAACTGGCCGATCAACCAGAAGTGGAACGCAAGCTGGCTGAAGCAGAAAAGAAGTTGGCAACGCTTGCACAGACCAACCATGCGACGGTGTTGCACGCTTACGCACAGGCACAACACCAAAGCAGAGATGTGAAAATGCTGTTCGATCAGTTGCGTGATGGCGCGACACGGGTTGCCAACTTGCCCGAACAGATTGTGTTGGAAGACTGGCCCAGTCAGCACTTTACAGCACAAGATTCCGATCTGCTGGCATGGCGCCAGGAGATGGATGAAGAAATTGAAAAGATTCGCATCGCAATACGTCAGCAAGCGCAAAAATTGCAGGCCGTCATTGATGCGCGGGAATCAGACGACCGATTTAAACAATGGCAGAGCCGTGCCCAGGTTGCAAAGCAGGCACATGACACGCTGCAACAACAACTCAAGGAGCAAGGCGTTAACGATCCGCAAGCCTTTTCTCGACTGATACAAGAGCGCCAGCGACTGGAAATGATGCACAAAGATCTCCAACGCATGCAGAGCGATCGTCAGACGTTGCTTCAGCAGATTGAATCACAACGCACTTTGCTTGAGAAGAAGCGGCAATCAATGACATCGCAACGCAAGTCTTTCATCGAGCAGGCATTGAATGACAATCCTTATGTACGGATTGCCGTTGTCCCATTTGGTTTTGAAGGCCCGCAGATTGAACGCGGATTGCGTGAATTACTGGATGTGACGGATGAGCGTTTTGCCGAGGATATTGCGTTATACAAGGATGGCAAGGTATCGGGAGGTATGGCGTTTGGCTTGGCAAATATGATCGAGGCAGACAAAACTAGCCACCTCAATGCGATCAAGCAGCGTCTTGTTGATGTGGATGCCGATTTTGGTGGACGTTTCCAGAATTACCTGAAACGGAAACTGGAGAAACCGGAATTTTTCGACCATATTTTGGCCTGGTTTCCGGAAGACGATTTGCGGATCGAGTACCAGCGCGGTGGAAGTTGGAGCTCCATCAGCCAGGGTTCTCAGGGGCAACGCTCTGCGGCGCTTTTGGCTTTTCTGCTGGCATTCGGAGAGGAACCCCTCGTGCTTGACCAGCCTGAAGATGATCTGGACAACCATCTGATCTACGACCTCATCGTGCGCCAGATCAGGGAGAACAAACTGCGTCGTCAACTGATCGTGGTGACCCACAATCCGAATGTCGTGATCAACGGCGATGCGGAATTGGTCCACGTCATGGAATTTAGCGGCGGGCAGTGTGTTGTGCAACAGAGTGGCGCATTGCAGGAAAGGTCCATGCGTGATGAAGTCTGCCGCGTGATGGAAGGAGGCCGTGAGGCGTTTTCCAAACGTTGGAAGCGATTGGGAACGGAGGCGTGATGATACTGGCAACGCGCAGTGAACTGCTGGAAAAAATTTGGCTCGGCGAGGACAGCTTCCTGGAATTGAAGGAGGTCAGATTCGCTGGTGGCAAAGTCAGAGGACCGACGCAGGACGCACTGGCCGACGAGTTGTCTGCCTTCGCCAATAGCGCAGGTGGCGTACTGTTGCTGGGCGTGGAAGATGCCAGTCGGGAGGTACTCGGCATCCCCGTGGAGCATCTGGACGCCGTTGAAATGGTGGTCCGTCAAGCCTGCGAACAGTCGATCAAACCGCCTCTGGCCCCTATAGTTGAACGCATGACCCTGCCCGATCTGACAGGAACCGAACAGCCTGTCATCCGGATTGCGGTGGAACGCAGCCTTTTCGTTCACCAAAGCCCAGGAGGCTACATGCAACGGGTTGGTTCCTCCAAGAGTCCGATTCCACCGGACCAGTTGGCCCGATTGTTCCAGCAGCGCAGTCAATCCCGATTGATTCGCTTTGATGAAACGCCGGTTCCCCGTGCCACGTTGAACGATCTGGATGCAGCACTGTGGCAATGCTTTGTTTCTGTTAATAGAAACGAGATATCGGAAATTCAGTTAAACAAACTCGCCATGGTTTCCCGTGATGATCAAGGGAACTGGCGCCCCACGGTGGCCGGATTGCTCATGAGCAGCCATGTGGCGCATCAGTACCTGCCCGGAGCTTTTATCCAGGCAGTGGCCTATCACGGAACGGACGTTCTGCCTGGCAGTGAATCGGCGTATCAGCAAGATGCCCAGGACATCACCGGCCCACTCAATCAACAGATCTTCATGGCATGCGCTTTTGTCCGCAAAAACATGAGTGTTTCCGCCAACAAGCACGCTCAGGGCGGGCGCAAGGATCTGCCGCAGTTCGACATGCTGGCCGTGTTTGAAGCCGTAACCAATGCGGTTGCCCACCGGGATTATTCGATGGCAGGGGCAAAGGTTCGGTTGCGTTTGTTTCAGAACAGGCTGGAATTGTATTCCCCTGGCATGTTGACCAATACCATGACACCGGAGAGCATGCCGTTTCGCCAGTCAGCGCGCAATGAAGCGCTGACCAGTCTGTTGGCTCGATGCCCGATCAACGATGACACGCTGAGCCACCACCGTCAGCATATCATGGATAAGCGCGGAGAAGGTGTACCAATCATTCTGGAAACAAGCGAGCGCCTATCCGGCAGGCGTCCCGAATATCGTTTGATCGATAACAGTGAACTGATGCTGACTATCCATGCTGCATGTGCGGAGCAAGAACAATGACTCTCAGACCCTGACGCGAACTCGCCACTCCTCATGAAGATGCCCTCAAGGGCACGTTCCAGCAGGCCGGATTCGCGGCGGATCTCTCATTGGGTCAGGATGGGGCTGTTGGTAGGGATACCCTTGTTCTGGGGGGTCTGAACGGTTACGATGGGTACATTCCCGGACGCTGATGCCGCTTCCCGGAATCCACACCCGGCCATAAAATAAAATGCTCTTTGTCGCGACATTGGAGGTCACCGTGCACCCGACCGACACGCCCCGTTTCGATCCCGTCGCCCGCCTGATGCACTGGACCATGGCCGCAATGCTGGTGGTCATGGTCGGTCTGGGGTTTTACGCCATCTCCCTGACCTATTACGATCCCCTGTACCATCGTTCCGTTTTCTGGCATCGTTCCCTGGGGGTGTTATCCCTGGGAGTATGGCTGATACGAATCTCCTGGCGTCTGACCCACCCGGCCCCGCCCCTCCCCGACATGCCCATGTGGGAACAAAAAAGCGCCATGGCCACCCATCTGGCCCTGTACCTGCTCATGGCCCTGCTCCCCGTCACGGGCTATCTGCTCTCCACGGCGGACGGACGGGGGGTGAGCGTGTTCGGCTGGTTCGAGTTTCCCGCGTTGCTGCCCGCGGCCAAGGGACGGGAAGAGTGGAGCGGAACCGCCCATCTGGTGTTGGCCCTTGGTTTTTGCGGATTGGTGACCCTGCATCTCCTGGCCGCGCTCAAACATCACTTCATCGATCGGGACGGCCTGTTGCGGCGCATGTGGTAGCCACACTCGCCAACGGGTGCCATCACACCTCCCACGGTTCACACACCAGATTCCCGAACCGACCCTCCCGGGCCAACGCCTCGAACCGTTCCCGCTCTTCCAGCACACGCAGAATCGCCTCGTTGTGCGCCACCCGCACCACCTCCACCGCAAAGCCGGCCACGTCGGTTTGGGCGATCAGCTTCAACACGCCCCGTTTCTTCGGGACCACTCCGGTGAAAGGGTCGTCCCCCACCATGCGCAGACCGTTCCGGGCGATGTCCCCTGTCATCCCACTGAAATAGCCCCCCTTTTCGGGCTGAAAAGCGATCCGGTGGCGGGTCGGCTGTCCGGAGACCTGCCGCCCCGTGGAGGCCAAACGCGCCTCGCGGGACGCCTCCTCATCCTCCTCCTCCATGGCGTTCAGACGCTCCGCACGTTCCGCCGGGTCTTCCAGGGCGTCCGCCAGGGAGCGCACGCGCCCCAACAGATCACCAGCCTCCTCGGCCAGTTTGGAAAGGTACGAAACCCGTCCCTCCTCCGGCACCGACATGCCCGGATCCAGCGCCGCATCCAGACAGGAGAGAATGGCATCGATGGAATGGGGCATCTGTTCCAGAAACGAGCCATGGTTGCCCAGAATCCGCAACAACTGCTGGGGTGCGGGCCTGGCCTTGCGCAACGCCATGCCACGAATCTGGATCTGCCACAATTTCCCTTTCATCTCCTGGCAGGCGCTCCGCACCGCTTCCGTGGCCGCATCGACAACCATCCCTTCGGTCAGTCGCGTCTCCTGCCTGAAGGGGGCCTGCCCGGATTCCGGGTGCTCCTCCGACGCGCTCCACGCGTCCGGATCACGCTCCGCTTCCACCTCCCGCTCTCCGGCGGCCCTCCCGTGGGAAACCGGGGGCAGATTGGCGTGCAGACTGGGGAACAAAGGGTCCGGGGTGTGCAAACGAATGGTCAGAAATCCCGCGCCCAACTGTTCCACGCGACACGGGAACGGATAACGCCCCCCCTGCCCGGTCTCCAGAATCAGACTCCCTTCGGCACCCACCCCCACCCCCAAGGGCACCTGCTCCAACTCCAGTCGTGCGGAGGCGTCATCCACATGCGTGGCCGACACCAGCAACTCCTCCCCCCCACTGGTCAGAAACAGGGCGTTGTGGACAAAAGGGGTGGCCCGCGCCGAGGCCGGTACGGACCGATCGGCCTGCGCCACAAGCAGGGGGGTGGAGGCGAGGTCGAGCGTGTCAACCCGGACATCCGCCCCGGTCGCCACCACCGGGACCGGGGGATCGTTCCCGATCTCCATCAGGCCCGCCGCCTCCGGGACCGGCGACACATCCGGCGCCGAGAGATCCCGCACCCCTGCCGGGACCGGAGACGCATCCGGAGCCGAGAGGTCCCGCACCCCTGCCGGGACCGGCTCACTCACCGGCAGAGGTTGCGCGGACAACACCGCCCACTCCTGCAACCACTGACGACGGGTGTGGACAAAGGGGGGCGGGGGGGGCTTGAACCCCTTGCGCACCAACAGAAACCAAAGATTCAGCCGACTGTCGGAAGTCGCCCCGCCGCGCCCAAGCGTTTTCACGCCCTGGGCGAACCAGCCTTTTTTCTGCATCCATCTCCCGCCTCCCTTCTTCCAGGTCCGGGACAAATTCAACAGTTCATCCCCCCCCTGGCCGGCGCCAAAAAGGGTCTCCCCCTGATCGGACCCGCCGCTCCCGCCGGCAAACTGTTGCAACTCCCGGATGAACGCCTCCTTTTTCTGCAACTGCTCGTCGCGGAGTTCCACGAAAAACTCCTGGAACTCCAGACTGCCCACCCCCTGATGCAGATGCAATCCAGGAAAAATGGACTCAACGAATCTGGGATCGTGGCGCTCCAGCCCCGCGATCAGATCGAAAATGACCATGGACCACCCGTTGTATCCGGCCAGATCGGTACTCTGCGGCACGGCGAACAGACCCTGGAACCAGAGGGTCAACCGTTCCGACCCCAGGAGATCCGCCCCATCCTTCAATCGGGGATCCAATCGCTCACAATAGCGATAATAGGCGTTGTGCACCTCCCCCCGATCGGGAAACCCGAGCCCCCCCAAAAGCCAGCGCACATCGGGACGCTCGAAAAACGCCCCGACCGCGCGCACGAAGCCCTCTTCCCACTCCTTGAGCTGCTTCATCCGTTTGGCGAACCCCCGCCGTTCCTGCGCGGTGCGCCGGGCGGTCGCGCTCCCGTAGAGCATCAAGGCACCCAGATCCAGGGCCACACTGGCGAACAGAATGGCGGACAGCAGGGCAAAAGCCGCTCCGGCCCCGTGGGCATCGATGAGAAAGAACTTCAATTCGCTGAAGCTCTTGCGCTTGATGAGGACGATTTTTCCGGTTTTCAGCTCCGCCAGGGATTTCAGTTCCGGGATCTCCGGTTTCTTCTGTTGCACCACCCTGGCGGTGTCGGGGGTGCTGCTCAAGGCGTTGTCCAACTGGCCCACCAGGGTAAGATACTGGTTGGTCAACGCATGGAGCTTTTGGGTGGATTCCTGGTACTTCCGCGCGTTGAGATCCATGGCCGCGACGATCTGCTGCAAGACCGCCTCGATCCGGGAGGCATCCAAAGTGAAGATCCGCTCCATCACCTCCAGCGGTCCCCCCTCCAGGCGCATCATGCTGTTCAGTTGGGCCAGATGTCCCTTGACGGCCCCGTCGGTCTGGGCCAGATGGGTTTCGTACTCCCCCTTGATGGCCTGCAGCTTGGCGGCCAGGGGAACGCTCAGATCCAGTTTGGAATTGCGCATGAGGGTGTCGATGGTCCGGGCGAACGCGTTTTCCTTCACCTGCCGGACCACATCCCGCACCCCTGGCTCGTACCCCCCTTCCACGATGAACTGTTTGGCGAAGTATCGGGGGCCCTTCTTGGGCGGCTCCCCCTTGGTCGGGGTTTTGGGCTGGATCTCCTGCTCGGCCAGATTGGCGAAATTCTTGTGAAGCGACTCGATGGTGTTGTTCAGGGCGGCATGGTAGTCGTGCAGGGAGTTGGCCCGGTTGCCGTCCCCCTTGTGCCATGCCCCCAACGCCTGACGGACCTGTTCTTGCAGGGTTTGCGACTGTCTGTCCAGATCCGCCTTGATGGAGATCAGGGAAACCATGGCGTTGTAATTGGCGAAACAGGAGAACAGGGTGAGCAGCGCCGCCACGGAGAGCCAGCGAGGCTGACGGGCGAAGGTGTCGGCGATCCCGCGCAGCAACTGACCACTCTCCGCGATCCCCCGCAGCAGACGGGCCACGAAATCCAGAACCACCATGGAGAGGAGCAAACCGCCCAGACCGGAGATGACGAAACGGATCAACAAGGCGGACTCGCCGGCCAGCAGGCCAGTCGGCAACAGCAACGCCCCCTGGGGTCCGGCGAGCCAATCGTTCACCGCCAGGGCCGTGGTGACGGAGGAGATCAGCAGCAACACCACGTCCACCACGCCCTTGCCGGAGAGAAACAACCGGGAAAGCAACGCGCCGAACCGGCCCGCGCCCCGGCCCGCCGCCTGCGCCCGGACCGCTCTCCACGATCCCGCCGACACCATGGGTGGAGGGGCCTTGGCGTCCAGATGGACGAGCTGCTGACAAAACAGGGCGCCCATGGCTTGCAGGTTGAGATGAAAAATCCGTTGGGTCAGTTCATAGAACGGATTC
>JADGCR010000090.1 GCA_015228895.1 Magnetococcales bacterium | reverse complement strand
CCCCGTTGGCCGGGCGTCATCTGGCGCAGGAGGTGGAATGCGGTCTCACCAGGGAGTTGACCGGGGAGGAGGCCAGGCGGTGCTACCTGTGCGACCTCCGCTACCAGATCAACGTGGATCGATGCATCTACTGCCGGGCCTGCATCGATGTGGCTCCCCGCAACTGCATCAAACTGGTCCAAGGCGTGGAGATTCAGACAAACGGCAGCTATGGCCCGCTCCACGAAACCAAAGAGTGGAACCGCGTCGCCGCCATCTGGATCGACAACGACGCATGCATCCGCTGTGGAGCCTGCTTCAAGGTCTGTCCCGTCGCGTGCATCTCGATAACCCGCAACCGACTCGTCACCGTGGATGGGTGAAACCATGACCCCTCAAGCCGCTTCCATCTCCAACGCTCCCCACCGGTACCTGATCATCGGCAACGGCGTGGCAGGCAATCAGGCCGCGGAAGGTCTGCGCGACCGGGATCCGGAGGGGTTGGTGACCATCATCACCAACAGCCGGTTGCTGTTTTACAATCGCTACCTGCTGCCCCAACTGTTTCGTGGACACAGGGACTGGCGGGAACTGTTGTCCCATCCGGCGGAATATTACCGGCAACGTCGCATTCAGGTGCGCCGGGATGTGCATGTGGTCTCCGTGGATGCGCAGCGTCGCCAGGTGCTGCTGGCCCACAACGAGCCGGTCTCCTACGATACCCTGCTGGTGGCCACCGGGGGACGCTGTTATCTGCCGGAGGAGTTGGCCGACTGCCGCCATCTGCTCAACGGTTTCGGTTCCTACGAGCATGCTCTGGCGGTGCGCAAGGTTCTTCCGGAGAATGGCACGGTGGTCATGCTCGGCGGGGACATGATCGGCCTGGATCTGGCCCGCACCCTGCTCGATATCGACTGCCGGGTGATCCTGGTGACCCACGAGGCCACGTTCTGGCCCCACAAGGTGTCCACGGAAGCGCGCGTGGCGCTGTTCGCCGCGCTGCAACGCATGGGGATCGAGGTGATCGACGGGGATGCGCGGGGCGGGGTGGTTGCCATCGAATCCGGCACGACGGGTCTGCCCGCCCGCCGGGTGGTTTTTCGTCAGGGCGGGGATGTGTACGGGGATGTGGTGATGCCGTTTTATGGCCTGCTGCCTTCGGTGGAGTTCATGATGGGGTCGGGCACGGACATCGAACGGGGGTTGCTGGTCGGCACCAACTTGCGCACCAGCGATCCGCACATCTACGCCGCGGGCGATGTCTGCCAGATCTGGTCGGAACAGGAGCATGCGTATCGTTTCTATTACGGTCACAAAAACGTTCGCGCCATGGGTGCGGTGGCGGCTCTCAACATGACGGGTGGCAATGAAAACTTCACGACAACCCAGGACGAAACACTTGGTCAGGACGGACAAGGCCACCTCGACTCCCCCTTCTGGGCCTGCGACTGAGCCGACCATGAATCCCACCGACATTCAAATCGCCTTGTGCGGCTCAGCGGGGGACGGCACCATCGCCGCCGGGGATATTCTCCGCAACGCCGTGGCCGCGGCGGGCTACCGGGTCATCAGTTTCGATGTCTATCCCCCGGAGATCCGCGGTTTCGGCAAGTGCGTCTCCCGTCTGCGCATCACCACGGAACAGTCCTACGCCCTGAAAAGGCAGTCGGATGTGCTGGTCTCCCTGGACGACAGCCACGCCATTCCCCACGCGGGAGAGGTGCGGGACGGCGGGGCGGTGATCTACGAATCCCGGCCAGTGGTCACCTGTCCGGAAGGGGGCCACATGAGCGGCCATGTCCTGCCGGGCCAGATCCCCTATGGCGTCCCCCTGCGGGAACTGGCGGAAAAGTCCACGGGAGGCGCCCGTTCCCGCAATCTGGTGGTGCTCGGTTTCATCGCCGGTCTGTTGGGGTTGGCCCCGCTCCCTTTCCGGCAGATCATCGAAAGGAAATTCGCCAAACAGGGGCCGGGCGTGGTGGGACGCAATCAGGCGGGATTCCAGGCGGGTTTCGACGCGGGAGTCGCCATCTTCAAACTGGACGACGTGGCTTTCGCCCCGCTGGAACAAGAGCCGGTCGGGGAGCGGGTGGTCATGTTGAGCGGCAATGCCGCCGTGGCCCAGGGTTGTCTGGACGCCAACCTGGAAACCTTTTTCGGCTATCCCATCACCCCGGCCACCACCATCATGGAGCGTCTGGCGGTGGCTCTGCCCAAAAAGGGACGGCGTCTGCTCCAGACGGAGGATGAAATCTCCGCCATGGCCGCCAACATCGGCGCGGGTTTCGCCGGAGCGCGTTCCGCCACCGCCACCTCCGGACCGGGCCTGGCCCTGATGTCGGAAATGATCGGTCTGGCCACCATGGCGGAGGTGCCCTGCGTGGTGTTCGTCTCCCAACGGGGGGGGCCCTCCACGGGTCTGCCCACCAAGACCGAACAGTCCGATCTCAACGCCGCCCTGTATGGCAGTCCGGGGGACTCCCGGCACATCGTCATCGCGCCCACGAACGTGGAGGGGTGCTATCGGTGCGCGGGCAAGGCTTTTGAAATGGCGGAACGTTATCAAACTCCGGTCATCGTGCTGTTGGATCTCTATCTTTCCAACCGTTACGAAACCGTGACCCTGACCGCCTCCGGTCCCCCCTTCAACCTGGACGCCAACAAGCCGTTGCGTCGTCTGGAGGCGGGGGAGAGTTATCAGCGGTACGCCCTGACCGACGATGGCATCAGTCCCCGCGCCGTTCCCGGGGACGCGGGCTGCATGCATGTGATCACCGGACTGGAACACAACGAGCTGGGTCGGCCCAGCGACCAGGAGGAGATGCACATGGTCATGAGCCACAAGCGTCACGACAAGCTGCTGGGCGCCCTGGAGCATCCGGACTTCACCGTGACCAAACGGTTCGGCGCCACGGGACGGGTCCAGGTGGGACTGCTCGCCTGGGGTTCCACCTTCGGGGAGTGCCTGGACGCCCTGTTCATGGCCCAGGCCGAAGGGATCGTCTGCGCCGCCATGAAGGTGGTGATGCTCTCCCCCTTTCCCAGGCGGCCGGTGGCCGATTTCCTGGCGGATTGTGACGTGGTGCTGGTGCCTGAGGTCAACCACGAAGGACAGTTCGCCCAGCTCGTCCAAGGGGTGCTGGCCAAACCGGTCGTGGCGTTGAGCCGGGTGCCCGGTTCTCCCATGCCGGTGGAGTGGATCCTGGGAGAAATGCGGCGTTTGGCGCGCGGTGTCGTCACGGCCATTGCCTCCTGAAATCTTTGCGGCTGGAGATCATGCCATGTCCATGATGGAAAAACCGGTTTTCGTCGATGACAAACTGCGGGAGGTGCGGGAGAGTGGCCGGTTGGAATACCGTTCCCGCGCCTTGCCCACCTGGTGTCCCGGTTGTGGTTATTTTTCGATTGTGGAAGGGGTGACCCACGCCTGCAACGAAATGGGTCTGGCCAGGGAACAATCCGTGGTGGTCTCCGGGATCGGCTGTTCCTCAAGATTTCCTTTTTTCGTCAATCTGTTCGGGTTTCATACCCTCCATGGCCGGGTTCTGCCGGTCGCCACCGGCATCAAGACCGCCAACGACAGGCTGACCGTGATCGCGGTGGGTGGGGATGGGGATGGATTCGCCATCGGCGGCGGTCACATCTCCCACGCGGCCAAACGCAATGTGGATATCACCTACCTGTTGTTCGACAACGGGATCTACGGCTTGACCAAGGGGCAGACCTCGCCCCTTTCCGCCGTGGGCCTGCGCACCACCACCACCCCGTTCGACAATCCGGAGCGTCCCCTCAATCCCCTGATGATGGTGCTGGCCTACGGCGCCAGTTGGGTGGGACAGGCGTATGCCGGCCGTCCCGACCACCTGCGGGAGATGATCACCCAGGCCATCGCCCACCGGGGGTTTTCCTATCTGCATATTTTGAGTCCTTGCGTCACGTTCGATAAAACCAGCAAAACCTACGCCAATCTGGGTTTGCAGGTGCAGGAGCTGTCACCCAACCATGATCCGGGCAATCTCATCGCCGCCATGCAACAGGCGCAAGACCAGGAGAATCCGGCCATTGGTCTTTATTATCAACAATTCCGCCCCACTTTGGATGACACCTTCGATCATGTAATCGCCAAATCAGGCGGAGCCAAAGTTTGAACAACAGTGGATCGGGTCAACCAACCGGGAGGAAGGGATTGTCATGAAGAGCCATGATCTGGTGATTGTCGGTGCCGGGCTGTCGGGGATGCGGGCCGCCCTGGAAGGGGTCAAGGCTGGCATCGATGTGGCGGTGGTCAGCAAGGTGCACCCTTTGCGCAGTCACTCCTGCGCCGCCCAGGGTGGCATCAACGCCGCCATCGACCCCCGGGACCAATGGGAGGTGCACGCCTACGACACCGTGAAGGGTTCGGACTTCATCGGCGATGAGGACGCCATCGACCTGATGTGCCAGGAGGCTCCGGCCATCATCCACGAAATGGACCGCATGGGCACCCCCTTTTCCCGCACCGACCAGGGGGAGATCGCCCAGCGGCCTTTCGGCGGCGCCAGTTTCGACCGCACCTGCTACGCGGCGGACCGTACCGGTCAGGTGATGCTGCACACCCTCTGGGAGCAGCTGGTCCAGTCCGGCGTCCATGTCTACGAGGAGTGCCATGTCTTGCGCCTGGTCACCGCCAGCGATGGTCATGTGGCGGGATTGGTGGTGTATGACATCAAGACCGGACGGCTCTTTCCCCTGCGGGCCAAAGGGGTGTTGCTGGCCACGGGGGGGTATGGACGGGTGTTCCTCTCCTCCACCAACGCCACCACCAACACGGGAGACGGCATGGCCCACGCGTTGCGAGCCGGCGCTCCGCTGGGAGACATGGAGTTTGTGCAGTTCCATCCCACCGGTTTGCGCACTTCGGGCATCCTGATCACGGAAGGGGCCAGGGGGGAAGGGGGATATCTGATCAACGCCGCCGGGGAGCGTTTCATGGGTCGGTACGCCCCCAACAAATGGGAACTCGCTTCACGGGATGTGGTCTCCCGCGCCGAACAGACCGAAATCCTGGAAGGTCGGGGACGGGATGGGGCCATTTTCCTGGACTTGCGTCATCTGGGCCGGGAGAAGATTCTCGACCGTCTGCCGCAGATTCGTGTCCTGGCCCTGGACCTGGAAGGGGTGGACCCCATCGAGGAACCCATTCCCGTGCGTCCCACGGTTCACTACTCCATGGGGGGCATTCGCACCGACAAGTTTGGCGCCGCTCCGCTGCCTGGTCTGTTCGCTTCCGGGGAGGCGGCCTGTGTTTCGGTGCATGGCGCCAACCGTCTGGGGGGCAACTCCCTGTTGGATACCATCGTCTTCGGCAAGATCACCGGCGGACACGCCAGCCGGTATGTGCGGAACCAGGCGCTGCGCGAGTTCCCCATGCAGGCCGTGCGGGAGGAGCAGGAGCGGATCAGCCTGCTCAAGAGTCGTCCCAATACCGGGTTGCGTCCGGTGGACGTCCATCTGCGCATGGCGGAAGCCATGAATCGCTATTGCGGGGTCTATCGGGAACCCGAAGGGTTGTCCAGGCTGCTCGCCCTCTTTCCCGGTCTGCGGCAGGACTATGAAAAGATCTATCTGGACGACAAGTCCGAAGTGTTCAACCTCGACCTGTTGCGGGCCGTGGAATTGCGCAATCTGCTGGATCTGGCCGAATGCATCGTCCAGGGTGCCCTGATCCGCCAGGAGTCCCGTGGTGCCCATTATCGCATCGATTTTCCCGGTCGGGACGATGCCAACTGGCGCAAACACACCCTGGCCTTCTGGGACGCCGACGCTCAGGCCATACGTCTTGCCTTCGAGCCGGTACGCACCGTGGGCAAAACCGAATACATCCCCAAGGAACGGACCTATTGACAGGAGCCTGCCATGGCACGACAGAAGTTCACCTTTCGCATTCAGCGCAACCTGCCCACTCCGGATGGAACCGTGCTGACCCGTTGGCAGGAGTATCCGGTCCTGGCGGAGCCAAACACCACGGTCCTCACCCTCCTGGACGAGATCAAGTCCCGTCAGGATGGCACGCTCACCTTTCGTCAGTCCTGTCGCTCGGCCATTTGCGGTTCCTGCGCCATGTGGATCAGCGGGAGAACCCGGCTGGCCTGCAAGACCCATGTGGGCAAAGTGGCCAACAACGGTGTGGTGGAGATCGCCCCGCAACGCAACCAGCCGGTGCTCAAGGATCTGGCCATCGATATCCGTCCCTTCTTCGCCAGGGTGCACGGCATCAAGCCCTATCTCCAGGATGGGCCGGAGCAGGCCAGCAAGGTGACCAGCACGGCTTACGATCAGGTCAATCACGTCACCCAGTGCATCCTGTGCGGATGCTGCTACTCGGATTGCACCATGGCGGAGGTCAGCCCGGACTTCATCGGTCCCGCCGCCCTGGCCAAGGCGTTCCGTTTCGTGGCCGATCCCAGGGAGGGGCGCAAGACCGAACGGCTGGAGGAACTCAAGCAGCCGAACGCCATCTGGAGCTGCACCCGTTGCACCCTCTGTGTGGATGTCTGTCCCAAGGAGGTGGCTCCCATGGAAGCCATTGTCAAGTTGCGCACCCGGGGGGTGGACAAGGGGATCGTTGACTCGGCCGGAGCCAGGCATGCCCTGGCTTTCCATGAGGACATTCGCCGCACCGGACAACTCAACGAGTTCACGCTGATGCTGCGCACCCTGGGGATATGGGGTTCCCTGATGGAGACCGGCGTGGCGCTTCATCTGGCCAGGAAGGGCAAGATTCCTTCTCCTTTTCCCCACTCCGTGGCCGGAGTGGAGGAGTTGCGCCGGATGTACGACCACCTGGAGCGATTTCCCATCGATGTGGAGACCAAGGCCAAGGAAGCCGTGCCTGAATGACCCTTAAGTCACATCCGTCTGGAGGAGATCACCATGTCTTTGGAGTTCGCTTATTATCCCGGTTGCGCGGCCAAACAGATTCAAAAGGAGGCGGACCAGGCGGCCAGGGCGGTTTGTCAGGAGTTGGATATCCTCCTGCGCGACATGCCCGGGGCCTCCTGCTGCGGGGCGGTCAGCCTGCGGGAGACCAGACCCGCCTTTTCCCTGGCGGTGGCGGCCCGCATTCTTTCCGAAGCCGAGGCCATGGGCAAGGATCTGGTCACGATTTGCAACACCTGCCTGCAAACCTTGACCCACGCCAACCATCGGTTCGTCAACGAACCCGATCTGCTGGAGAAGGTCAACGTGGTGTTGAGGGAGGCCGGGGTGCGTCCCTACGGGGCCGCCGTCCAGATCCGCCATCTGCTGTGGGTGGTGACCGAGCAGGTGGACCCGGAGCGGTTGCGGAGCAAGATCACCCACCCCCTCAATGGATTGCGCGTGGCGGGATTCCATGGATGCCACAGCCTGCGTCCGGAAGCGATCTACCACCACCAGGACGACGGGGAGCCGCCCCATCTGGATCGTTTGATCCAACGGATGGGGGGGATTCCGGTGCGCTATCCCGGTCAGGACCGGTGTTGCGGCTTTCATGTCCTGTTGTCGGACAAGCGGGAGGTCCACGCCATGGCGGCCAGGAACTGCCTGAGCGCCAAGGACGCGGGGGCGCAGGTGATGATCACCCCCTGCACCCTGTGCGACATGGTCATGGGGTCGATGCAGGGATTGGCGGAAAAAAGCGTGCAACAGTCCATCCGGTTGCCGGAAATGAATTTCGCTCAGCTGCTCGGTCTGACCATGGGCATCGCCGTCGATCGTCTGGGGATCTCCCGGTTGCATGTGGATCCTTTGCCCGTGTTCGGCGGTCAATTCATGTAGTATTTAAGTTATTTTTTGGGTGCGCAGACTGGCCCAACTTCCACTCTGAGGAGAACGTAGCATGAATATCGATGAAATCACAAAAAAAATGACTGAAACGACCCGCATGATGATCGATTCCATCGCCGAATTGCAAAAAATCAACGATGCCACGGTGCGCGCGTTGGCCAAACAGCAACTGGAAGCCATCGAGGAGTTCAACTCGGTCAGTTCACGTCAGCTCGACGCGTTGGGCGACGTGAAGAACCCCAAGGATCTCATCGCCATTCAGGCGAAAATAGCCGCCGAGGTGGCCGAGGATCTGAAATCCAACACCGTCCGCGCCCTGGAGGTGCTGAATCAGGGGCAGTCCGAATTGAAAGCCTTCCTCGACCGGAATGTGCGCGCCTTGATGGAACAGGCAAAACTCAATCCTTGATCTTCCTCATGGCTCTTCCGGCCTGTTTGACCATGCAAACAGGCCGGGCCATTTAATTATTAATATAATTTTTTGTGTTGAAAATACAATCTAAAGCATCATTGCCAGGAGGGGTGATATGACGACAGACAAGATTTATCCGGTCAATCAGGATTTTGCCCGGCACGCCCACATCAATCGGGCAGAGTATGACCGCCTGTACGCCGAATCCATCGCGAACCCGGAGCGCTTCTGGGGGGAACAGGCGGAACAACGGCTCCACTGGTTCCGCAAGTGGCATACCGTGGTGGACTGGGATTTCGAACGGGCCCACATCCGCTGGTTCGATGGCGCCCAACTCAACGTTTCTTACAACTGTC
>JADGCR010000008.1 GCA_015228895.1 Magnetococcales bacterium | reverse complement strand
AGGCGGGTGCCCGGATGGTCGCCGCCATGGCTGGCCTGGGTTGGCAGTGCGAGCTGTCCTCCCTGGTGGACGCCCCCGGCAGTGAAGGGTATGAAGCCATTGCCGCCCTCTGCCGGCGGTTGGATGCCCAGCGGCTGGTGTTTCTGGATGACATGGCCAGCTGCATGGCGTTCGCCCAGCAGGAACGCATCCGGATGATCACCGCCCTGCGTCAGGAGCTGGGGTCGCTCAAGGTGGTGGCCTGTTTGCTGGAGAACTGGTCCCACAGCCCCATTCTGTTGCGCAAACTGCTGGCCCTGGTGGATGTGATCTGGACCATGGAGGATGGGAACACCCCGCCCTGGGACGATCCGGTGTGCGCCAATCGGGTGCTGCACACGCCCTTTCCGGTCTCGGTGCGGACGCCCCCGACCTGGCAACCATTGTCGGCACGGATGGTGGTGGATTCGAGGGGCGCCGGGGAGAACTGGCTGACGACGGTGTGGACGGCGGCGGCGGAGGGCGTGGGGCTCTCTCTGGAGCGGCGGGAGTTGACCGGGGAGGAACTGGCGGACACGGGGTGTGTGGTCCAGTTCTCCTTGCGACCGGACCTGCAGCGGGTCATGACGGAGCGCAGCCTGGAGACGGTCTTGAGCGGCGCCCTGCTGGTGCAGGAGCGTTGCGAGCGACTGGACCATTTCCTGATTCCGGGCGTGCACTGTCTGGCGTTTTCCACCCTGGACGAATGGCGGGCCATCGGTGCTTTTCTGGCGAACCGGCCGGAGGAGGCCGAAGCCATACGGCGCGCGGGTCATCAGTTCGCCAGGAGCCATTATGGGGCTGCGTCCTTGCCGGGTCTGCTGGAAGGGGTGCTGGCCGCAGTGCCGGACGGAACACCCGGGGCCGAGCCGGTCACGGTGCTGACGCCGGTTTATCTCAACTGTCCGGAACGGATGCGCTATTTCGAACAGTCCATGGAGACTTTCTACCGTTGCAATCGTTATTCCGGTCCGGTGATCCATCATCTGGTGGACGATCGCTCCCCCATGGGGCAGGAGTTGATCCAGCGTCTTTGCCAGCGGTACGGCATGCGCCTGCTGGGCACCATGAACGAATCCACGCGGCGTGGTTTCTTTGATGTCTTTCAGACCCTGGTGGAGTCGGTCACCACCGATACCTTCCTGTATCTGGAACCGGACCACTGGTTTTACCTGGAGGCGGATTTCATCGCCCCCGCGCTCAGGTTGTTCAAGCTGGTCCCGGATTTGTGTCAGGTCTATTTCCGCGGCTGCGGTTCGACCCGGTTTCGCGCCATCGATCCCCATACCCGCGTGACCCATCACGGCACCCTGTTGCACCATGTGTACATCGACCAGGAAAACTCCGGCTGGATTGGTCGAGGCCGGTTTTGCGAAACCTTTTCGTTGATGCCCTCCCTGTTCAGCACCGGGATGGTGCGCATGACCATCGCGGGACAGTTCATCCCCGGAGGTCCGGCGAGTCTGGAAGACACCATCGCCGCCGCCTGGCAATATCGGGCGATGGTGGCCTACCTGAACAATCAGGCCTTTTGCTACCATGTGGGCGCGGCGGGCAAGGAGGGATTGGGGGGGTACACGGTTCCCAACGATCGGGGTCTGGAGGCGGTCTGGTCGTCCAGGGATCTGGGACCGGAGCGGTTGGAACCGGCGCGGGAGGCGGCCCGGACCCGTCTCCGGGAGATCACCAACCGTCACGGTTCGGACAAGGGCGACAGCAGCCATGAACGGCATGGGTACACGAACCTGTACGCGGACATGCTGGCGCTGTTCGGTCCCCGTGTCCGTCTGGTGGAGATCGGCATCATGGATCCCCGTTTTCCAGGGGCCTCCTTGCGGGCCTGGCGGGAGTATCTGCCCCAGGCGGAGTTGTTTGGTCTGGATATCGTGGATGCCTCTGCCGTGGGTCGGGAGACCGATACCCGGACGTTTTTGTGCGATCAGAGCAAAGAGGGGGATCTGTTGGCGGCCATCCGGCAGATCGGGGAGGTGGATGTCATCGTGGATGACGGTTCCCATGTGGACGCGCATATTCTGCTCACCCTGCGGACCCTCTTTCCCCATGTCAGACCGGGCGGATTCTTTGTGGTGGAGGATCTGCACGCCGCGGTGATGGCGCGACACGCGTTGCAGACCCAACTGGACGCGTATGTGGATATCGACCAGGTGGATTGGTCCGGGGTGGATTGCGACGGCAAGGTCTTCATCCTGCGCAAGACGATGCCGGGGTGAAGCTATTTCGGGGGGTCGAAAGGGTACATTCCACCTCCCAGGGGAATCCGGCCCTGCATCAGGGCCAGAAACCCCTCCTTGCCCAGCGGGGGGGAAAAATAGAAGCCCTGCACGTCATCGCCACCATGAGTTTTCATGATTTGCAACTGTTCCGCGGTCTCGACTCCTTCCACCACCACGTGGAGGTGCAACTGCCTGGCCATGGAAACGATCGCTGCGATGAAGGCGGTGTTGGCGGACCCCTCCTTCAGATCGCTGACGAAGGAGCGGTCGATCTTGATGACCTGAATGGGCAGACGTCGCAACAGGGCCAGTGAGGAGTATCCGGTGCCAAAATCGTCCATGGCGATGGAAATGCCCATGGCGGTGATTTTCTGCAAGGTGGCGCACACCTGTTCCGTGTTGTTCATCATCATGGTTTCGGTGATTTCCAATTCCAGATTGTGGGGTGGGAATCCTGTATCGTGCAGGATCTCTTGCAGCAGTTCCACCAGTTTGTCCCCGTCGCGAAATTGCAGCGCGGAGAGATTCACCGCCAGTTTGAGTCCAGGAAAACCGTGGTTGCGCCAGTAGGTGGCGTCCTGGCAGGCGGAACGCAACACCCAGGTCCCGATTTGCAGGATCATGCCGGTTCCTTCCGCCAGCGGGATGAACTGATGGGGAAAGAGAATGCCATCCCGTGGATGGTCCCAGCGCAACAGGGCCTCCATGCCGCAAATCCGGCCTGTCGTGAGGTTGATCTTGGGTTGGTAATCGAGAAAAAATTCGTTGCGCTGACAGGCCTGACGCATGTCCGATTCCAGGTGCATGCGCTTGTAGGCTTGCGCGTTGATCTCCGGGGAGAAAAACTGGAAGGCGTTGCGACCGGAGGCCTTGGCCTGATACATGGCGCAGTCGGCGTTTTTGGCCAACTCCTCTGCGGTCGCGCCGTCGCCGGGAAAAAGGCCGATGCCCACACTCCCCGAGATCACCACCTCCTGCCCTTTCAACCGGAAGGGGGTGGTGAGCTGTTCCAGAATCTTGCGCGCGACCAGTTCGACCATGGACTCATGAACGATATCCGTGAGAATGACGGTAAATTCATCCCCGCCCATGCGCGCCACCGTATCCGATTTGCGCACCAGGTTTTTCAGACGGCTGGCCACATCCACCAGCAGGGCGTCCCCCGCGTCGTGTCCCAGCGTGTCGTTGACCCACTTGAAACGGTCCAGATCCACGAACAGCAAGGCGAAGTCGCGCTGATTGCGTTCACTCATCAGGATCGCCTGTCGCAACCGGTCGTCAAACAGTTTGCGATTGGGCAACCGGGTCAGTGGGTCCAACTCGGCGAGTTCCCGCAGCCGGATCTCCAGGTGTTTGCGTTCCCGTATCTCTTTTTCCAGCGCGTTGCGCTGTTTTTTCAATGCCAGATGAACCGCCACCCTGGCGCGTACCGAAGGCGGATTGACCGGTTTGGTCAGGAAATCCACCGCGCCGGCTTCAAACCCGCGGGTTTCCGCTTCCGGATTGTTGATCTCGGTGAAAATGATCACAGGAATATCAAGCTGATCTTTATTGTCACGCAATCTGGAGCATACGGTGAACCCATCGATGTCCGGCATCATGATGTCCAGCAGAATCAGATCCGGTGGATTGGCTGTGGCGCACTCCATGGCCTCCTGGCCATTGGTGGCGAACAGGACGTGATGGTCGGCGGAGAGAATTTTTCCCATGAGCCGGATATCGTTGGGGGAGTCATCGACAATCAGAATGGTGGAGCGTTGCTCAGGAGTCCCCATTTGGCGCCTCCGGGTGGTGTCGCAGTTGATGGAGCAGTGCCAGGGCCGTTTGCCTGGAACCCCGCATGTCCAGGCAATCCAGACGGTTCTGCAAGGCCGTCAGGAGTTCGGCGAACTCCGGGACGCCCTGCAATCCCTCCTGGATCAATCGGCCATGGGTATCGCACTGGATATCCTTGTTTTGCAACAAAATGACCAGTTCGTCAAGCAGACTGGCGAGATGCGCCTTGTGGAGAGGCGTCATCGAGGGTGGGATCCGGGGTGGGTGAAGCTGTTCCAGATGGATTCTGCACGCCTCCAGGGTGTGGGCCAGACTGACGCGCAGTGAGGTGAGCAGCGTCCTGGCGGCGGCATCGTTGTTTTGCCGCAGCGCCATTTCCAGTTTGCCGGCCACCCCGGCCAATTCCATCGCGGCGATGGTGCCCGCGGACCCCTTGAGTTTGTGCGCCTGATGCAGAGCGGTCATCGTATCGCCCTGTGTCAGGGATGCGTGGATGCGATCGGTCATTCCCTGGAACTCCTTGCTGAAATTGATCACAAGGCGGTTGAACAGATGGGTGTCCCCCTCGCAGCGCTCCAACCCGGTGACGAAATCGATGCCCGGCGTGGGTTGGACGGGTTGGGCGACCGGCAGCGTCGTCGTCATTTTCTTCTGGTGATACGCGTCGCAGATCCATTGGACCAGCTTGGTCAGGAGTCGTTCGACATGAATGGGTTTGGCGATGTGGTCGTTCATGCCGGTTTCCAGACAGGCTTTCACGTCCTGGACCATGGCGCTGGCCGTCATGGCGATGATGGGCAGATTCCGGGCCGCGGGCAGAAGCCGTATCGCGCGGGTGGCTTCCAGTCCATCCATGACGGGCATTTGCACGTCCATGAGGACCAGGTCGAAAGGCGTGGCGGCATGGGTCACCGCGGTCACCGCCTCCTGACCGTTGTGGGCCAGGGTGACGATCGCGGACCGCCGCTGGAGGATCTCCTGGATGACGTCGAGATTGACCTGCACGTCGTCCACCAGCAGAATCCGCTTGCCCCACAGTCCGGCGTCCCCGGAAACATGGACCGGCACCGCCGGAGCCGACGTTTCCGGCTGACGCATGCCAAACCGGTTCATGATTGCTTCCAGCAGGCCGGAAGGTGTGACCGGCTTCTGGATGAAGGCGGTGACGCCCAAGCCGGTGGCCTGCTCCTGGATCATGGCGCGATCGCAGGAGGAGACCATGATGATCGGCGGGACGACCGGTATTTCCGGAGCGTCCAGAATCCGCCGGGCGGTTTCGAGGCCGTTCATTCCCGGCATGGAGCAATCCAGCAGCAGCAGATCGAAGGGGTGTCCCGTCGCCGTGGCGCGTTGCAGCGCCTCCATGGCCTTCTGTCCGGAGTCCACGGCGTTGCCGTCAAAGCGCCAGGAGGCGAGCATCGACAGGAAAATGTTCCGGGCGGTTTCATTGTCATTCACCACCAGAATGCGCTTGCCCTGCAAGTCGTGGGGCGGAAGCGACCGGTTGTGGGGCTCGTCCCGGACAGACACCGGGAAACAGGAGGTGAAAGAGAAACGGCTGCCGTGGCCGGGTTGACTTTCCGCGGTCATGCTCCCCCCCATCATCTCCACCAGATTGCGGCAGATGGCCAGTCCCAGGCCGGTGCCCCCATAACGGCGAGTGGTGGAGGCGTCGGCTTGCTGGAAGGGCTGCATCAGTCGTTCGATCTGTTTGGGATGGATGCCGATGCCGGTATCGCGTACCACAAACTGCAACTTGACCTGCATCTCCGCGACGGAGTGCAATTTGACCGTGATGACGATCTCCCCCCTTTCGGTGAATTTGAGGGCGTTGTCGCACAGGTTGGTCAGAATCTGGCCCAGACGGATGGCGTCTCCCTTCAGGTTTCTGGGGACATCGACGGGGATGTCCACCAGGATTTCGACGCCGGGTTTTGTCTGCGCCTTGACCATCAGGCCATCGAGCACCTGATGCACCACCTGGGCGAGGTTGAAGGGGGCGTTTTCCAGTTCCAGCATGCCGGCGTCGATTTTGGAAAAATCCAGGATGTCGTTGATGATGCGCAGCAGGGCGTTGGAGGCCGCATGCATCTTTTCCAGGTAACCGCGCTGTTGCGGGGAGAGGTCGGTCTGCAAGGCCAGATATCCCATGCCGAGAATGGCGTTCATCGGGGTGCGGATTTCGTGACTCATGTTGGCCAGGAAATCGCTTTTGGAGCGGTTGGCGACCTCCGCCTCGACTTTGGCCAGTTGCAGATCCTGGGTACGCTCCTTCACCCGTTTTTCCAGCAGGGACTGCTCCTCGGCGAGGTGATCCGCCATGCTGTTGAAACTGTTGGCCAGGAGCCGGTACTCCTCGACCCCTTGAGGCGTGGCCCGCTGTTGCAACTCCCCCGCGGAGATTTTGCGGGCTGCGGCGATGAGATGGAGAATGGGAGAAGCCAGGCTGCGACCGACAAAGAAGGCCGCCAGTCCAGCGGCCAGCAACAGCAGGAGCAGGGCGATCAGCACATAAGAGCGCAGTTGATGGGCGGGTTGCAGGGCTTCGGTGGTCTCAATTTTGACGACCATGCCCCAACGCAGTGCGGGCAGATAGCGCCACGCGGCCACCACCGGCGTGTTCGCGTAGTCCCGTGCCAGGCCATGGGCATTGCCACCTTGCAAGGCGGCCAGCATGGGCTGGGCGATCTGCTGCTGGTTGATGGGGATGCGAAACTGGAACGCTCCCTCCTGTTTGTAACGCAAAGGGCTGACAAAAATCACCTCGTTGCCGTTCCTCTGGGCCAGCACGGTCTCTCCGGTCTCGCCCATGCCGGTGGAATCGGTGGTCACCCACATCAATTGATCCATGTCCAGTTGCAAGGCCACCGCGCCGAGCAGACGTCCGTTGGGCAACACCGGGGTGACGATGAAAATCGCCACACGATTGCTGGAAGGGGCGTAGATCTCCGCCTGGCTGATTTGGGGAGTGAGCAGTTTCTGGGATTCCCGGAAGGCTTGGGCCAGATTGGTCTCCCGCAAGGGGCCGGTATGCATGTTCGACCCGAAGTCGGAGTTTTGCAGCACCGAGAACACCACATTGCCGTTCACATCGATGAGCAGCATGTCGTAGAAGCCCATCATGGCGATGTGATGACTGAAATGATTGAAATATTTTTTGAACTCCTCTTCCTTGCGGAGCAGTTCCACGTCCTTTTGGAGCAACAGGGCGGAGAGGAGGTGCAGGGCGTTGTTGACCAGGGGCAGGGTCGCCAGCAGTTGGCCGTCGGTGAGGCGTTCGTTCAGGTAACTGTCGATCTGATCGGTTTTCTTGTTGGCGATGGATGCCAGATTGATGATGGCGGTTTCCAGGATGGTCTGTTCGAAAGCGGGAATGTACAGCCAGGCCAGACCCGCCAGAGGCAATGGGGAGAGCAGGAGAAATCCCAGCAGCAGGCGCGGAACGATGCGGTTGCAGATCATGGTGGCTCCTTTTTTCCCGTGGTGGCCATCATGATCCGCCACTCCTGGGGAGTGTGGTTGATGGGCCAGGGAAAGGGGCGCAATGGGTATTTGGAGGCAAACACCTGTTTGAATTGTCCATCCGGTTGGACGTGTCCCACCCGCATCGTTTTCCACAGGTGATGACTGATGCTGTCCAGGGTGGCGATGCCGGAGGGACTGGGTACGGATTGACGGTTGATGGAGTATTTGAGTCGTCTGGGATCACAGGAATTTTCATTGCGCACGGCGTTGACCCAGAGGAGAAGACTCACGTAGGCGGCCTCGATCGGGGCGCTGGTGACCCGTTCGTCGCCATAACGCGCCTTGAAGGTGGCGACGAACCGTTGGTTGCGCTCTTCCGGCAGCGATTGAAAATAACTCCACACCCCGTAATGCCGGGTCAATTGGCTGCCGCCCCAGACCTGCAGCTCCGTTTCCGTGACACCAAACGACACCACGGGCAGATCCGCCAGACCATTGTGTTCCAACGCGGAAAAGAGCAGGCCATTGTGCTCGCCGACGAGCGTATTGAGGAGCACATCCGGTTTGTGGCGCACGATTTCGGCGACGATGGCGGCGGCATCGAAACGTTTGTCCGGCGGGGAGTGTTCATTCAGGATGGCGCCTCCACCCAGGCTGATCAAATCGTGCATGATCAGGTTGGCGGTGCGAGAAAAGACCGGACTGGAGCCTGCCAGGCAGATCCGTTTGCCAAACTGCTCCATGGCCCATTGGACTCCAGGAATGACCTGTTGGTTGGGCACGGCTCCGGTATAGATGATGTTGGAGGACTCTTCCATGCCTTCGTAGCGCACGGGGTAGAACATCAACTGGTCGTGCCGTTCCACCACCGGTTTGACCGCTTTGCGGCACGAGGAGGTGCCGCAGGCGAAGAGGACGCAGATTTTTTCCCGGGTGAAGAGTCGTTCGGCCTCGATGGCCGCGCGCGCATCGTCACTTTGACTGTCAACCACGATCAGTTCCAGTTGGCGTCCCATCACGCCACCCTGGGCGTTGGTCTCTTCCACGGCCAGACGGACCGCGTCCACCAGAGGGGCCTCGATGATCCCGTTCTCGCCGGTGAGGGCGTGCAACACGCCGATGCGCAGTGGTGCCAGGGGGGGGTGGGTGAGAAAGTGTCCGATCGGCAAGCCCGCCAATGCGGCAAGCAGGAGGATCCAAAGAAGCGGTTTTTTCTTGGATGTCCAACTCAGCCACGATGGAGAATTGAATGCAGACAATCACTTCATCCTTATGGGCAACGGAGGGCGCGTCAGGTCACTGGAATGCCATGCTCACATTTTTGATCGATCATCCGTCATGAAAGGGTGATTGTTCTCCGTTGGGCAGGCTCCAATGCTCCGGGAAAAGGTTCTCTGTACAGCATGATTATGAGCGTTTGTATATATCCTGTCAAGGGGTAACGATGCACCGCTCCGGAGCCGTGGCGCGGATCTGTCCGCCAGAACGAAAAACGCAACCTGGGTGATTCGTCCGAGAAAGGCACGATGCGGTTTGTTGATGCCGGTCTGCCTGGCCGTCCGGAGGAACAACCGTGGAGCAGTGGTGGTTGCGCGCTTTTGCAATGGCTGAACGGGTGGGATTGTCGCGGGCATGGAAGAGGTGGGGGGGTGCTTCGACGGGAAGGTGGTGAGACGACTGGCGGCGCAGGGGCGTGGCGGGCATGCGTCCCTGGACGTAAGGGCCCGGGGGAACGTATGTGCACCGGGATGGGCCAAAGGCGCAACAGACCGAATGCAGCAAGGAACATGTGGCACCCAACTTGATCACCATGCGCAGTCCGGGTTCTTTGAGTCGGATTTCTGCCCTGGTATCCAGTTCTTTGAGCCGGGTTTCCATCTTGGTGTCCAAGTTCCTTGATGTCCCGCTTGAGATTGGATTCAATGGCGGCTCATTGAATCTCTTGACGGGTTGGATCGGGGTGATCCCAATGGAAGCGGACACCGCATCCGACAGACCAAGCGGTAGGTTCACCCCCTCAGGCACGCTTCCGCCGGAAGAGCCCAAGATTGAATGGCTTTGGAAAAAACACACACCCCGGTCAATCCAAAAAAAAGCGCCCCCTCCACAGGATGCATGAAGGGGACGCCAGCGAGCCAGACGACTCCAACCGATTTTATGGACGAAACAGGTCGATGATCTTGTTCATGTCATAGTTGGGATGACCGCCAACCGCTTTCACGATATTGGCCAGCCGCTCATCCAGGGTTTCACGCTGCACCTGATAGAGCAAACCCATGGGACGATGCCCCTCCTCGTCACCACGCGCCAACTCCATCGCGGCCCCCAGATTGGTGGTGTCGTGCCCCTCCGGAACCTCCCGCATCAGATCACGATAATACTGGATGGTATCGATCCGGTTGTAGGTGACGCATTGGGAATAAAGATGGACATACGAGAACCCCTTGTGCTCCAACGCCCCCTTGATGAGGTCGGCGCACACCTTGGGCTTGCCCGCGAAAGCCTGGGCCACATAGGTCGCCCCATAAGTCAGCATGTACAACAACGGATTCAACGGATCGTCCGGCCCGCCATAGGGCGTCGTATACGCTTTCAGTTCCCGGCGGGAAGTCGGCGAGTATTGGCCTTTGGTCAAACCATAAATGCCGTTGTCGAACAGGATATAAGTCAGATTGACGTTCCTGCGCGCCATGTGGGGCATGTGTCCGCCACCAATGGCGTAACCATCGCCATCACCCCCGGTGATCACCACCAGTTGATCCGGACGGGCAAGCTGGGCACCGATGGCCACGGGGCCAGCCCGGCCATGCAGGGTGTGCATCTTGTAGGAGTTCACAAAATACGGGGTGCGGGAGGAGCAACCGATACCGGACACGTTGATCAGATTGGTGGGGTCCACTCCGGTCTCGGACAAAGCCCGCAAAATGCCGTTCAGGATGCCGTGATGTCCACAACCGGGACACCAGACAACACTCACATCGGACTTGTAGTCCTTGGGCTGCAACTCTTTTTGATGCAAAGCGGCGGTAGACATCTAAAGCACCTCCTTCACTTTATTCACGATCATCGAGGGGTTGAACGGCAACCCACCGCAGATGGTATAGGAAATGGGTTTGATGGACGTTTCGGCCCGGATGAAATGGGCCAGCTGCCCCTGGAAATTCACTTCCGGCACCAGGATCTGTTTGCAGGTGGCGGCGAACGCCTCATACTGGGCCACCGGCATCGGCCACATCAGCTTGGGATAGAAACCCTTCACCTTGATCCCCTCGGCGCGAAGTCGGGCCACCGCCTCGCGGGCCACACCGATGGTGCTGCCCCAGGCGATGATGCCGACATCGGCCTCACCCGCGCCATCGACTTCCGTGGGTTTGTAGGAGGTGGCCAGGCCATTGATCTTGTTGGTCCGCTTGCGCTGCATGGCCTCATGATTGGCGGGCGCCCACAAAGGCGCGCCATTGGCACCATGTTCCAGACCCGTGGCGATGTGTTCACCCCCAGGTGTGCCGGGGTCGGCCATGGGAGAGATGTTGTCCTCGGTCATCAGATAGCGGAAATACTTGCCCTGACCATCCCACCGCTTGCGGGAAACCAGGGTGTAGTTGTCCGGCTTGGGGGTTGGGACGGTCTGGGTGGAAAAGGCCAGGGAACCGTCCGACAACAGAATCACCGGACACTGATACTGCTCCGCCATATTGAGGGCGTCCACGGTCATGTCGATGCAATCCTTGACATCCTCCACCGACAGGACGATGCGCGGCGCGTCGCCGTGGGTGCCATGCATGGCCAGATAGAGATCGGATTGCTCATGTTTGGTGGGCAGTCCGGTGGAAGGGCCACCCCGCTGCACATCCACCACCAAAGCCGGGATTTCGCCCATGAATGCCATGCCCAACATTTCACTCATCAGCGACAGACCCGGACCGGAAGTGGCGGTCATGGATTTCTTGCCCGCATACGAGGCGCCCATCACCTGACCGATGGAGGCGATCTCGTCTTCGGCCTGCACCAGCGTGCCGCCCCGCTTGGGGAGATGGGTCGCCACAAACTTGGCGATTTCGGTGGCCGGGGTGATGGGATAGGCGGAGAAGAACTCCAGTCCACCCAGAACCGCCCCCAGACCCACGGCGTCGTTGCCGGAGATGATGATGACATCCTTGGAACCCTGAGGATCCGCCACCCGCCAGGAATCGACCTTTTTGTGGGCCAGTCCCAACTCCTTGCCCTTGTCGAACGCCTGGAGATTGAACGCCAGAATGTCCTCGCCCTTTTTCTTGAACTTGTTGCTCAACACCTGTTTCAGGGTCTCTTCGTTGATGTTGAACAGAGCGGACAAGGCGCCCATGGCCACCATGTTCTTGGAGCGGTACGAACCCAGCTCCTTGGCGGCCTGGGACATGGGAATGGCGTAGGCCGTCACCCCCTCCGGGATGGAATCGGGCTGGAAGTCCCCGCCGGGATAGTCATAGACAAACGAGGTTCCCGGGGTGAGGAGATGCTTGTTCAGTTCGTAGGCCTCGCCGTTGAACGCGCAAAAGACGTTGAACGTGTCCCCCTGGTTGTAGACCCGATCCGAACTGACTCGGATCTGGTACATGCAATAGCCACCGCGCACCTCCGCCGGAAAGGTCTTGAAGGTGTACACCTCCAGCCCCGCCCGGGCACAGGCCGCAGCGATGAAATCGCCTGTGGAGACAACGCCTTCGCCCCCTTCCCCGGCGACCCGGATGATCAGGTCATTTTCTTTTGACATTGAGAGTTCCTTTCTTTCCAAAGAAATGGCTTCTCCATTCCTGCACCGGAATGGAGAAAACGATGCACCATCCTAGCCCTTTAACGACTGCTTGACAACGACTCCCATTTCAGCCGGGGAACGGGCGATATGCACACCCGCGTTTTCCAGGGCCTCGAATTTCTCCGCCGCGGTCCCCTTGCCACCGGAAATGATGGCGCCGGCATGACCCATCCGTTTCCCCTTGGGGGCCGTGGCGCCCGCGATGAACGCGGTCACGGGTTTGGTCATGTGCGCCTTGATCCAGGCCGCGGCCTCCTCCTCGGCGGTCCCGCCGATCTCCCCGATCATGATGACCGCCTCGGTTTGAGGATCGTTCTGGAACAAAGAGAGACAGTCGATGAAGTTGGTCCCGTTGATGGGATCGCCCCCCAGGCCCACACAGGTGCTCTGCCCCAACCCCACCGCGGAGGTTTGCGCCACCGCTTCGTAGGTCAGGGTGCCGGAACGGGAAACCACACCCACACTGCCCACCTTGTGGATGTGTCCCGGCATGATGCCGATTTTGCAGGCCCCCGGGGTGATCACCCCGGGACAGTTGGGACCCACCAGACGGGTGACCCGGCCAGACAGAAACCGCTTGACCTTGACCATGTCCAGCACCGGAATCCCCTCGGTGATGCAGACCACCAGCTTCACGCCCGCGTCCGCGGCCTCCATGATGGCGTCGGCGGCGAAGGGTGGCGGCACGAAAATCACCGACGCGTCCGCGCCGGTCTCTCTGACCGCATCCGCCACGGTATTGAACACCGGCCGGTCGAGGTGGGTCGTTCCGCCCTTGCCGGGCGTGACTCCCCCGACCAGTTGGGTGCCGTACGCAATGGCCTGTTCGGAATGGAAAGTCCCGTTGGCCCCTGTGAATCCCTGGCAGATCACCCGGGTATTCTTGTCAACCAGAATGCTCATGGAACAGCGTCTCCCTTATTGAATGGATGCCACCACCTTGGTGGCGGCGTCGTCGAGATCATCGGCAGGAATGATGGCGAGACCCGACTGACGCAGGATCTCCTTGCCCAGATCCACATTGGTCCCTTCCAGCCGCACCACCAGCGGCACCTTGACATCCACCTGCCGCGCGGCGGCCACAACACCCTCGGCGATGACGTCGCAACGCATGATGCCCCCGAAAATGTTGATCAGAACCGCCTTGACATTGGGATCCGAGAGAATCAACTGCAGAGCCGCCGTCACCGACTCGGTGGTGGCTCCGCCTCCCACATCCAGGAAATTGGCGGGACTGCTCCCCTTGAGCTTGATGATATCCATGGTGGCCATGGCCAGACCCGCGCCGTTGACCATGCAGCCGATGGAACCATCCAGGCTGATGTAATTGAGGTCATGTTTGGAAGCGGCCACTTCACGGGGATTCTCCTCGTCCAGATCCCGCAGTTCCAGAATTTCCTTGTGGCGATACAGGGCGTTGCCATCGAAGTTCATCTTCGCGTCCAAAGCCATCACATCCCCATCGCCCGTGACCACCAGGGGATTGATTTCCGCCAGGGAGGCGTCGGTGCTGATGAAGGCGTTGTACAAGGAGGTCATGAACTGCACGCCCTTGTTCACCTGGGGACCCACGAGTCCGAGACCAAACGCCAGATTGCGCGCCTGATAGGGCTGAAATCCCACCGCCGGATCAATGGCCTCCTTGAGGATCTTTTCCGGGGTGCGGGCGGCGACCTCCTCGATCTCCATGCCACCCTCGGTGGAGGCCATCATCGTGACCCGCCCGGTGGCGCGGTCGATCACCATGCCCAGATAGAGTTCCCGGGCGATGTTGCACCCCTCCTCCACGTAGACCCGTTTCACCTCCTTGCCCTGAGGTCCGGTCTGTTTGGTGATCAGGGTCATGCCGAGCATGCGTTTGGCCTCCTCGCGCACATCGTCCACGCTCTTGACCACCTTGACCCCGCCCCCCTTGCCGCGTCCGCCGGCATGGATCTGGGCCTTGACCACAAAAACCGGAGACCCCAGCTCTTTGGCTCCCGCTTCCGCCTCGGCCGGGGTGTAGGCCACATGCCCACGGGGAACTTTCACCCCAAACCCGGCCAGAATCTTCTTCGCTTGATATTCATGAATGTTCATATTGATCTCACCAGTAGCTCTCCAACAGTCAAAGTCACCTTCTCCCATACTTTTTTTCAATCTTTAATTGACCGATCAAATCGGTCGAACCGCTCCATAAGCGGGCAGTAACCGGGGAGAGGTACGTTCCGGTCGAATGGCCGCCTTTTCCAGTTCTTCCATGAAAGGCTCCAGATGTCCAAGTCCCGGTTCCCGCGCCTGTCCGGTGCTTTTGGCAAAGGCGGCGGCACTCAAACCGGCCCGTCTGCCAAAAACCAGGATTTCCAACAGCGCGTTCCCCATCAGACGATTGCGGCCATGCACCCCGCCTGTCACCTCTCCCGCCGCGAACAGTCCCGGCATGTCGGTTCCCCCGTTCGGCCAGATGACCACACCCCCATTCTGATAATGCAGGGTGGGATAGGCCAGCAACGGCATCTGACGGATATCCAGGCCCATGCTCAGGTACTCCTTGAAGCGCCCTGGAAACTCCCGTTCTATGGCCCCGCGCCCATGAAGATAATCGATCATGGGCACATCCAACCACACCCCCACCTCACCGGTGGGCAGGGAGACACCATTGGCGAATTCGCTGCACTCCCGAATGATGGCCGCCGTGGTCACATCCCGTGGTTCCAGGCTGTAGACGAACTCATCCCCGTGCCGGTTGAGAATCTGGGCACCAAGACCCCGGAATTTCTCGGTGATCAGCAGACCCGCCAGTTTCTCCGGGAACACCACTCCCGTGGGATGATACTGGCAATTCTGGAGATCCCGCAACGGCACACCCGCCCGATAGGCCATGACCAGCCCATCCGCCGTGGCTCCGTAGTGGTTGGAGGTGGGAAATCCCTGCAAATGGAGACGTCCGAACCCACCAGTGGCCAATACCACAGCTTTGGAGTGCACCACCAGGATTTTTTTGGTGGTGATCTCCTCCAGAATGGCCCCCACCGCCCGTCCGTTCTCGTCGGTCAGCAGTTCCACCGCCGGAGAAAAGGGGCGCACGGCAATCGGGCTCAGACAGGCCAGGCGATCCGCCAGCACCCGCATCATCTCCAGGCCGGTCACATCCCCGGAGGAGTGCAAACGCTTGCGGGAGGTCCCCCCGCCATGGCGCACCTTCATGCGACCCGTGGGATACTTGTCGAACAGCATGCCCAGCCCTTCCAGCCAGCGCAGGACTGCCGGACCATCCGTCACCAGGGCCTCGACCAGATCCGGGTTGCTGGTGAAATGCCCTCCCCCCATCACATCCAGAAAATGCTGGGCCGGAGAATCGCACTCGTGATCCGCCACCTGCATGCCCCCCTCGGCCATCACGGTGTTGGAGTCCCCATGGCGCAACTTGGTCGCCACCAACACCCTGGCCCCGGCCTCGGCCGCCACGATCGCGGCGGCGCTCCCGGCCCCTCCTCCCCCGATCACCAGGACATCGGTGGAAAAATCCGGGGACAACAGGCCGTTGCGTCTGGAAAGCATCTCCATGACACTGGGGCGTGGCCAGGATTCCAGTTGATCGGCCAACTCCGTGGGGACCGTCTCCCCTTTGGAAGGCCCCACCGTCAACGCCCTGCGTCCCCCCTCCCGATAATCGGGGTGGGCTTCGTGCAGCAGGGCGCGCCGGTCCGACAGGGAGAGTGGGTCCAGACGTTCTCCCCGTTGCCGCCTGCCCAGACGCGCCTCGCGGGTCCGTTTCACCATACGCGCGGATTCGCGCAGGGGTTCGGGGTAGACATTCAGGTTGGCCGGGACACTCATGATCGACACCTACAGCAAATTGCGTTCATCAGGCAACCAGGTTCCCGGAGGGGAGTCATCCGGTTCGACTTCCCGACGAAGATAGAGCGCCTGAAATTCCACCGCATCCAACCGTCGCATCCAGCGCATGATGGAGGTGTAATGACCGGCGGTGATTTTTTCCACCATTCTGGTCAGATGTTCCGCCTGAGGTTCCTGATAACGACCGTGCCAGCGCCGGGCGGCCAGCGCCGCGCTCGGCTGGGAAATACTGGACGGGCAACGCAGTACGCACAAATGACATCCAATGCAGGTGAACGACTCCCTGGCCGCCCCCTTGAGGTCGCCCCGCTTGATCATGCCCACATATCCCATGACGTCGATATCCATGGGGCAGACCCGGACGCACTCCCCGCACATGATGCAGTTGTTGACCTCCGGATAGAGACGCAACACATGGTAGGCGGGGGTTTCATCCCCTGGGAGATCCAGATGGTGCGGAACCTTCTTCAAGGGCACATAGGGCATGGGCAGGATTTCCATGCCATCCTGAACGGTCTCCTGGCACATCAAGCCGGCGGAAAGCGCGTGGGACAACCAGGGAACCCGGTACAACACGGCACAGGCGCCACAAACGCCCCCACGACATCCGACACCCCGCACGAATCCCACACCCGCCGCTTCCAGAGCGGTCAGAATGGTCCGGCCCGCAGGAACCTGGATCCACCGCTCGTCATAGCGGATGGAAACCGTGGCCGGGGTTTTGGATGATTTTTCCAAAGGTCGAACCTCTACAGAAGCGTGCGACAACTCATCTTGATGAAACCGGCGTGAGAATGCCATGATCTTGCACCAGGATCAAGGTCAGGTGGACAATTTAACAAAATCCTCAAGAATTTCTCCGCAACCGCTCAACCGGCGACGGGTCGCGGGCGCACCCCCGATGGGCGGCATTCTCGACGCGTTGCCCGTTCCGCAGGAGCGTTCACGTCATCCGGGACAATCGTGCCGGATCGATCATGGATCCAACACCGCCAGCATTTCCCTGGCCATGGCGACCCGGAACCGCCTGACGGATTCGTCGCAGTAATGTGAACGGATGGATTCGGCCTGAGAGGTTTCCAGGCGGGGGTTGTAGGTGGGATGTTCGGAATCGATCCGATAGGACTCGACCAGGGAGGCGAGACCACGACGAAGATCGGCAAGGGTGCAACAACGATAAGTATGAATGAAATGCGTCAAAAAATCGAGCATGACGGCCGAAACGCCCAGACGGGCCGCCAGGGAGTCCAGACAGGCCGGCAGCAGCCCCTCCCGGCCCGTTTCCCGCCACACCGGGCGTCTGGCCAGGCTTCTGGCCAGCAGTCGCTCCTCTCCCGTCAGATTGACTCCGATCAGAAAGGCGGCGCGTGGGTCGAGGGGCGCCTCCAGTCCCAGCAGACGGACATAGCGGACCACCACCACTTCCGGGATGGGACAGAACCCGCTGCGCACCCCGGTCACCATGGGGCAGGAAAGGGATTCGGAGATCAACGCGGATGACAACGTTTCCATGGCTTCACGGGTCAGGCCGGCGTCCGGCAAGGCCGCTTCACAAGCCGCGCGATCCTTGTCCTCCGGTGTGAAAAAACGGGAGAGCAGAAGTTCCTGTTCATACTCCTCCATTTTGAACAGCGGGCCACCCGGCGCCTCGCCGGGTTTGGAATCCCGGATGTTCAGCATGCCGCCCAGTACGGCGTCGAGCTTGGTGGGTACGGTCCGTGGCCGCTTGAGCTGAACGCGGACGATAGGCAGCAGATCGGCGCTCATCTAGAAGATCTTGTCTTCCTTCCACTCCACGTCGCAGCACAAGACGTAGGCGTGACTCCCCTTGCGAATGGCCATCGACAGGGTGGTGCACATGTGCAGACTGGTATTGGAACGATACGGCATGGAGAATTGCACCACACCCGGATTGTGAATGGCGTCGTGAAAACTGGAACGGCGGGTCCAGGTGGCTCCATACGAATCCCACAGGGGCTTGTAACGCACATCGACATGGGTGAGCTTGTCATCGGGAAAGATGTTCTGGCTGACCTGCAGACCCTTGTGATCCAGCAGATAGACCCGCTCCACTCCCTGCAATTTCAGCAGTTTGGTCGAAGCCTCCTCCAGGGAGACATCGTCGGACACGGCCCAGGCGCACTCCATGAACTCGCTGGTGTATTGACCCATCTCCAGGTTGTGATGGTGCACTTCCTTGAAGATCTCCCGCTCGCTCTGAATCGCCAGGTTGCGAAACGCCCCGTCCCAGTCCACGGCGCTCAGACGGGTGGCCCGCATTTCCAGGTTGCCGAAGTAGCGCCCCTGAACGAAGTCGGCTTCCAGGCGCATCACGAGAAAGGCCTCCTCCTCGGTTTCGATCTTTTCCATCAATACCAGACTGCCGGAAGCGTGAATCAGGGAAACCAGTTTGAACAGCATCCGTTTGGCCCGACCGCTCTTCAAGGCGTTGTCGATCAGGGAGTGGTCCAATTTGACGATATCGGGGGAGAGGCGCCACAGACGGTCCAGGTTGGCGGATTCGGCCCGGAAATCGTCAAACAGCACCAGACAACCCAACTCTTTGAGTTGATCCATGGTGCGGGTGAGAACGGTCTCGAAGTTGCCGGCGTGCTCCCGCAGCGCGATCACCAGCTGGTGGGGCGGGAAACCGGTATACTCCAGCAGCTCCGCCAGGAAAGAGACATCGGGTTCCTTGGTGCCCAGCATCAGACGGGGATGGATATTGGTCATCAGCCAGCGATCATCGATGCCGGAGGCCATGAAATTTTTCAAATGGAGCAAAAGCCGCATCCGGTCCATCTGAACAGCGTCTTCCGGGTCGTTGATGCAGGAAAAGATCGCGGCGGCCGGACGGGTCGTGCCATCCGGTTCCACGGCGCGACAAAAACCCTCAAAGCCCACCCCCCGCTGGTGCGTGGTGCTGTAGACCCGCTGAAAATAGGTCGCCACCCGCCAGGAATGGAAATCGGCCTGATACAACTCATCCACTTTGAGAAGTGACCTTTCAAGCGTTTTCAGATCCCTGCCATTGAACAGCCCCGTCGGGGCGCTGGTGCCGGGGGTGGTTGTGGCTTGATCCTCCATTGCGTAAACTCCTTGCCCCTTGATGCATTTTGAATTGAATGGCTACAACGCCTGGATGCACTTTGTACAATAAAACCGGCTTGTTCTCAAGCAGTCCGCTCCATCTCTTCCATCCAGTCGTCGTTGGGTATCCGCGCCAACTCCTGAAGCAGACGCCAGTTCATCAAGCGGTCCTGTTGGGATTGTAAAAGAACGGCGCTGGGATTTCCATCTTTATCGAAATGTTTCTGAAAACGTCCCTCCTCCTTGGCGAAGGTGACGAAATCGACCGGCTTCTCCACACCGCTGGCATCTTTTTTCCAGTGCCAGTCGCGGCGCATGGAGGGGTTGCCCTGCAGGGAGAGCCTGGAAGCCAGGGTGGGACCCGCATCCGGATCGTAAATGAACACGGGAAAGGCCCTGGACTCCACGGCATGCAACGCCCGCGCGCAGGAGACGTCATCGGCCACCTGGTGTTCCGGCTGACAGGTGGTGAAGACATTGATCAGGGCGGGCCCGTCGAACTCCAGGGCCTGCTCCACGGCACGGTAGAAATGGTTGAGCATGGGACCGACGGTCTGGGCGACAAAGACCCGTGGATGCATGAGCGCGATGTTGGCGATCTCCTTGCGACGTTCCCATTTTCCGGGGATGTGACTGCCGTGCACGGACATTTTGGCGTCCTGACCGATGAACGTGGCCGTGGAGGCCTGCCCGCCGGTATTGGAATAGACCTGGGTATCCAGCACCACCACCTTGATGTTCATGCCCGAGGTCAGCATGCGGGAGAGGGCCTGGAAGCCGATATCAAGCATCGAACCGTCGCCGCCCACCACCCAGAGGTGATGATCCTGCTTGCCCAGTTGATCCCAGTGACTGCGGATGCCCATGGCCACCGTGGCCGCGTTCTCGAACAGGGAGTTGACCCAGGGCGCGCGGAAAGGGTTGTAGGGATAGGTGGAACCATACACCGTGTTGCAGCCGGTATTGGCCACGATACCATACTTGGGCCCCACCTTGGAGTAGGTCATGGCCAGCAGTTGGCGATACACCGAGGTCTCGCCGCACCCCATGCAGGAACCGGCCCCCCCCACATACTGGTTGGCGCCATCCTTGAGCATGATGTCAACCTTCAATTTCGGGTTGATGTATCCCTCGGGCGTGGATGGAGCCTGCTTGTAGAACTCCCACATGGTGAAGAAGAAAGGCAGGTTGACCGGAGTTTTCTTGATCATGGACAAGGCTTTGTGGTCGCCACAGGCCGTCACGCACTCGCCGCACCCCTTGCATTTGGTGGGATCGATGAAAATGCCGAACCAGGCCCCACCCGGAGAGTCCGTCGCCTTGCTCTTTTTCTTGTCGTAGGTCTTCCAGAATTTGGTGGTCTGCACCAGTTGGTCGCGCAAGAGTTTCTGATCCCGCTCATCGGGAAAGTTGAGCATGGTCCGGTCCACGGTTTCCGGAGGCAGGACCTTGCCCCATATGGCGGAGTCGGGACAGTTCTGCACACACTCCATGCAGGCCACGCAATTGGAGGCGGTGTACTCCGGCAGGTCCGGCGCGATGTAGGAAAAATCCCGGTAGGACCCGGTTGCCGCCGGAATCAGGGAACAGGCGACAAAAGCGTCGGCGGGCTGTCCAGAACCGGCACCGGAATTGTAGGCGATCATGATATCCCTGGCGCGACTGGCATCGTACCACTTGGGAGTCGCTTCAGAATAAATTAGCGCACGCTGACTCATAACGATCCTCCATGGGCCACGGCCACTCCGCAGCCCGGCAAGTCCTTAGATGAAGAACGCGTTGACGTCCTTGCCTTTGGCATCCCACTCCTCTTTGCCCTGGGCGAGAAGATCCGCGGGGGTGGATGCCATGATATCGGGGGTGACTTCCATGACGCGCTGGTAGCCCTTTTTGGCCGCGATCAGGTTGTCCTCCACCACCTTGGTACCCCGTTTGCCGAAGTACTTGGTCAGTGGTTTGGCCACTTTGGCAAAAAGATCCTCTTCGGTCATGCCCGCGTTCTGACGAAACGGGGTCACCCGCAGAAACACCCCCAGCAACACCACGCCCTGAAAGCGCTGAATCAGGGAGGAGTCGTTCAGACAGGACTCCCGCGCGATTTGGATGGTGTCCACGCCATAGAAACGGATATTGTTCTCTTTCAGGAAATATTTGGCATAAGAAGGCAGGGATTCCCACAACGCCTGCGGCGTCTGCTCGTCGGTGTGCTGGAAGACGATCCCCCCCGGTTGCAACCCCACCAGGGGATTGCCCATGTACCAGGTTGTGGGGTCCATCAGGGGAACGAACTCCACCTGTTTCAGTTCGCAGTGGGTGAGGATCTTGCCCTCCGGGATCACCGTGAGATAGGTGTTGGTGGGCAGACCCTTCTTTTCGGAGCCATATTTGGGCGCGGCCTGCACCCGGAAGCCGAAGATATCCCCCAGCATGGTCGCGATGATCTTGTTGGTGGTCACCGAACCGAAGCCACCCACGGAGTGGGCGCGCACCGAGAAGGAACCGGGCGGACGGACATCCGGTTCTTCCTCCATGGGCAGCGCGGAGGCGTGGTCGATGCCCAGGGTGAAAAACCGTTTGCCCTGTACCACACCCAGTTGCATGTTCCTGACGACGGCCAGGATGTGACCGGGGGTGACATCCCTGGACCCCAGACCGCCCGCGCCGGAGAACACCAGGGGGATGCGGTCGATCTTCTCGAAGCCCGGCAGACCCATGACCCCTTTGGCCAGGGCGGCCTCCACATCGGTGGTGAGGGGGTTGTCCACCATGGTGGGGATGTCGCACCGTTCGATGACGGAGACGGCCTTGCAGCGCTGAATGGCCTTGGCAAGTTGCGCCGCCGGAAACGGACGGAAACAGGTGACGATCACCACCCCCAGATGGACCCCCAACCGCTCCTTGACCACCTGAATGGTGGAGATGGCGGTTTCGGCCAGAGTACCCATGGCGATGATGGCGTATTCGGCCTGATCCATCATGACGGGTTCCACCAGGTGATACCGGCGTCCGGTCAGTTGGTGGAAGAGATCCATGGAGGACATGATGATGCCCGGCAGTTTATCGTAAAAAAACCTTTGGGCGATCTTGCCTTGCATGTAGGCGTCCTGATTCTGGACCACCCCGATCTGCATGGGGTGGGCCGGATCGAAGAGAGGACGTATTTTCTCTCTGGGGTTGCCCAGAAAGACGTCGATCAGTTCGTTCTCGGGAAAATTGAGATTTTCGATGGTGTGGGTGCCAAGGAAACCGTCCTGGACATTCATCATGGGGGTCAGGGCTTCCTCGGAGGCGCGTCGGGCGATGAGGCACAGATCCGCCGACGACTGCACACTGTGGGCGAAGAGAATCCCCCAGCCGCAATCGGCCACCCCCATGACGTCGTCGTGGCCGGCATGGACATTCAACGCCTGGGAGGTCAGGGCGCGGGCGCCCACATTGAGCACCTGGGGCAGACGTTTTCCGGAGGAGGTGTAGAGCACCTCCTTCATCAGGATCAGCCCTTGCCCGGAGGTGAAGTTGGTGACCCGTCCCCCCGCCAGGGCGAACCCTTCGCACGCCGAAGCCGAGGAGTGTTCGGACTCCAGTTCCATCCATGTCAGGGAAGTGCCCCAGACATTTTTTGCACCATTGGCCACCGCCACCTGATACAATTGGCCCATGATCGTGGACGAGGTGATCGGATAGGCTGCCGCGCCATCCGTCGCCCTGGTCTCGACATAAGAGACAGCATCAGAGCCATCACCGGTTCCGGGTATGCCCGGATAGGGAAATGCCCCTTCTGTTTGGGCTGTTTGCATACTCATCAAAAACGCCCTCCAAGGATTGATGTTCCATGACGCGTCGGTTCAGGCTGTTCCGACCATAAAAATCAGGGGTGAATTATATTGCACCGCAAAAGAACGCGCAAGGCTCTTTGAAACGACATCACACCATCCGACGAAAATCCCTGCGCCCCGCCATGGCCTGATAGAGCGTGGATTCATCCAGGTATTCCAGTTCCCCGCCCATGGGCAGACCGTAAGCCAACCGGGTCACCTGCGGCACCAGAGGTTCCGCCAGTTGGGCGACGAAGTGGGCCGTGGCCTCCCCTTCCACCGTGGGGTTGGTGGCCACGATCAGCTCCACCACCTCCCCGCCCAGCAGACGGGCCTCCAGTGCGGCCAGGTGCAACTCGTCGGGACCCACACCATCCAGCGGACTCAAACGCCCCCCCAGCACATGGTACAATCCTTTGAAGAGACCAGCTTTTTCCATTGCCATCAGGTCGGACGGCTCTTCCACCACACAGATGCGCCGACCGTCCCGCAGGGGATCGGAACAGATCCAGCACTGTTCTCCTTCAGCCAGGTTGTAACAGACCGCACAAGGACGGATGTTCTCCCGCAGGGCATCCAGGGCCATGATGAGTTCACCGGTGGCCTGATGCCCCTGTCGCAGAAGATGATAGACCATGCGTTTCGCACTTTTCGGGCCGACGCCGGGAAAACGGGTCAGGAGATTGGCGGCCCGCTCCAGCGACGGCAAACCCTTCACGAGTCACTCCAATGGTCGAGGATGGATCAGAATGGCAGATTCAAGCCGGGGATTTTCAGACCGCCGGTCAGCCTGGCCATGCTCTCCTGCGTGGTTTCGGCCACCTTGCGCTGGGCGTCGTTGATGGCTGCGACCACCAGATCCTCCAACATTTCGATATCGTCCGGATTCACCACCGAAGGATCGATGGTGACCTGGGACACTTCCTGTTTGCCGTTCATGACCACCTGCACCATGCCGCCCCCGGATTTTCCGGTCAGCACCACGGCGGCCAACTCTTCTTGCATCTTGGCCATTTTGCTCTGCATGGCCTGAGCCTGTTTCATGATCTCGCCAATATTCTTCACGCCCTAGCTCTCCTGTCTTTGGTCAAAACGTTTGGACCAGGCAACCCGGCAAAGGTTCCATGATCAATCCATGGAGTCATCATATCCGGTGCGGGCGCCGCAAGCAACCCGTCAACCAGGCCACGATCCATTCATTCTCAAGGGCCCTTTTCTTTAGCATCCCCATGGGGTTCATCGGACTCCCGGTCCGCCGCGCGACTTGCTGTGGAGGATCTCCCGACCCGGACGCCAGCCTTCCACGGGGCGGTCGCTGTTTGTCAAACCTTCCCATTACAGATATAATCAGTTAATCTGTACGACAGCGGCGAAGATCGCGTAAAAATACAAAGCATGGATTGACGGCGATGAATATTACCCAAAAAATTCTG
>JADGCR010000089.1 GCA_015228895.1 Magnetococcales bacterium | reverse complement strand
GATCAGACGATTGTTGACGAAGGGTCCCCGATCGTTGACGCGGATCTGCATGGATTGCCCGTTTTCCAGATTGGTCACACGGGCCATGATGGGCAAGGGCAGCGTGGTGTGGGCGGCGGAGATGGCATACATGTCGTAACGTTCGCCTATGGCCGTGGGACGGTTGTGGAACTCCTTGCCGTACCAGGAGGCGATCCCTTCGTCCACATAGCCTGTGGCCTCGTCTTCGGTCATGGGATAATAGGTTTTGCCAAAGACCACATAGGGCCGTCCGGTTTTGCTTCTGACCGCCGGGGGCGTGGGTTTGACCACCGCGGGGGGGGCTTCCGGGGGGGGTTCCGGCACTTGCGCGCAGGCGGCGGGCAGCAACAGCAGCCCCAACAAAAACCACCTGGACAGTGCGTCAATTCGACGTTTCTGCATGCCTACTCCAAGTTACGTAACGCCAGGGCGAACTCCCGCACCGTCATGGCAAAGCGACTGGATCGATTCCATTGGATAATCACCCAAAAATTCATGAAGGTCATATAATAACGGGGTCCCTGACTTTCTTCCAGTATAATCAATTCAAGTGGCTCATCCAGATCCGGTTCCGGGCTGCCCGCTGGCCAGGAAATCCCCAAGGCGCGCCATTCCCGCCAGCTTTTCCTGGTTTTGGCCCAGGTGGCGAACCGTTCCGCCAGACCCGCCTGCGGCTCCAGGGGCTGGGCCATCCTCTGGCCCGGACGCCAGTCGTTCCCATGCAGGAACGCGGCGATGGAGGCCAGCGAGTCGGTCACGTCCCGCACCACGTCCCGCCTGCCGTCCAGATTGAAATCCACGGCGAAGCGGCGCAGGGTGCCGGGCATCATTTGCACCTGCCCCATGGCGCCCGCGTAGGAGCCTTTGGGTTTGCGGGGATCCCAGCGCTCCTCCTGGCATAAAAGCAAAAACTCGTGCAATTCGCTACGGAAAAAATCGGCCCGTCTCGGATAGTGGGCCGCCAGGGTATAAAGGGTGCGCAGCACGTTGAACTGGCCCATGCCATCGCCAAAATCGCTTTCCATGCCCCACAACGCCACCACCACCTCCGGGGGCACCGGATAGTGGCTGGTCACCTTGTCGAGGATGGCGCGATGTTTTTTCATCATCCGCCGTCCCTTCCGGATGCGATGATCGTTCAGGACCCTGGCCCGGTACTCGTGGTAGGGTCTGGCCTCGGCCTGATGATCCATCAGCCCGATCACCCGCGCGTCCGGGGTCAGCTCCCCCAGCACGGCTTGCGGCCATTGGGGATCCATTCCATCCTGTTGCACCCAGGGGGTCAGCCAGGGGTGACGTCGCAGGATCTCCGCGGAGGGGGGCTCCACCGGCGCGGTCCAACCCGGAAGCGGCTCCCAGAGCAGGGTCGCGCAGACCACACCCGCGAGTCGGCGCAGACACTCCCGACGGGACGCCACCGGAATCCCTGGCCGGTGCGTGGCGACATGATGTTCTTGATGAGTCATTTTTCCCCCTTGACGATCCTCTTTCCACGAGCCAATGTGCATGATACAAAATTCAGCCACAATAAAAACCGTTTTTTTTTCATGAAAGCCACCATCCCCGTTTCCCTGCGCCAGCGACTGCGTTACCTGCTGCCCCATTTTCGCGGACAGAGGCTGGCCTTTGTGTGGGGATTCCTGCTGCTGGTGGTCACCAATGCCACGGCGGCGGCCATTCCGTATGTGATGAAACTGGCCACCGAGGCGTTGATGACGCCCGTGGATCAGGAGGTCACCGGGTTCGTCCTGGCCCTGATCGGACTGGCGGTGACCAACGCCTTTTTCCGTGTTCGTTCCAGGATGCACATCTTCGGCATCGGTCGGGACGTGGAATACGCCATGCGTCGCCAGTATCACGCCCGACTGCTCACTCTGGACGCCCCTTTTCTGGACCATGAGAAGACCGGCGAACTGGCCTCCCGTGGTTCGGCGGATGTGGCGGCGCTGCGCATGTTCGTGGGTCCGGGTTTCTTGCAGATTTCCAACGTCCTCATGGTGTACGCCACGGCGTTGCCGGTGATGGTGGGATTGGACCCGTGGCTGACGTTCTACGCCTTGGCCCCGATTCCGCTGGTGCTGGGTTTGACCCGGCTCCTCACCCGGCGGATGTACCGGCTCTCCCGCATGGTGGCGGATCGCTTTGGCGCGCTCTCCGGTTTCATCCAGGAGGCGGTGGCCGGCATCGCCCCGATTCGCGCCCACGCCCGGGAGGCGGACTGGAACCGGCGTTTCGCCGGGGAGACCGGGGCCCTGTGTCAGGCCAGTCTGGCCCACTCCCAGTTGCAGAGTCTGTTCGGTCCCATGGTGGTGCTGGCCGGGAGCATCGGAGGGTGGATCATTCTGGCCTATGGGGGCCATGAGGTGGCCGCGGGCCGTTTGACCATGGGGGATTTCGTGGCCTTTTCCGGCTATCTGGCCATGCTGATCTGGCCCACGGTGGGGTTCGGCTGGATTCTGTCGGTGATGCAGCGGGGTCTGGCCGCCATGGATCGCATCAACGGGGTGCTGGACGCCCAACCCTTTCTCCCCCCGGAAGTCACCGGCGCGCCGGATTCCGGGGCGCGGTGGCGGGGGGAGATCCGGATTCGCGACCTTCATTTCTCCTATCAGCCGGGGGTGCCGGTGTTGACGGGGATCTCCCTGCACATCGAGGCGGGTCAATGGATCGGACTGGCCGGCAGGGTGGGGTGTGGCAAGACGGCGCTGTTGAATGTTCTGGCCCGTTTGTATCCCGCCCCCGCGGGCAGTGTCCTGTTGGACGGGCGGGACCTGATGACCCTCCCGGAGTCCGAATTGCGGCGCAATCTGGCCATGGCGCCCCAGGAGAGCTTTCTGTTTTCGGCCCCTTTGAGCAGAAATATCGGCTTTGGGGCCGCGGAGCCGGAGCGCGTCCGGGAGGCGGTGCGTCTGGCGGGGCTGGAGGAAGAGATCGAGGGGTTTCCCGCCGGGATGGAGACCTTGATCGGAGAGCGGGGGATCACCCTGTCCGGGGGGCAGAGACAACGCGCGGCCTTGGCCCGCGCCCTGGCGGCCAATCCGGTGATCCTGTTGCTGGATGACATCTTCTCCCATGTGGACGCCCGCACCGAGGAGCGGATTCTGGGCAACATGCGGCTTCTGGCCCATCAGCGCACCGTGGTGATGGTGTGTCATCGGGTGGCGGCGTTGCGGCAGGCGGATCGGATCTTTCTGCTGGACGCGGGGCGGGTGGTGGCCCAGGGACGCCACGAGGCGCTGCTGGCGACCACCCCCGCGTATCGGGAGTTGCATGACACCATGACTCGTGCCGAAGCGTTGGAGGCGTTGGCGGGATGATGCCGGCGGTAAGCTCGGAGACCGAGGAGACCCGCTACGGGGCTTTTCTGGATTTCAGGTTGATGGCCCGTTTTCTGGGTTATGCCCGACCCCATCGCCGCTGGGTGTGGGTGGCGCTGTTGTTGCCGCCGTTGGGGGCCTTGTCCCAGTTCGCCCAGCCCCTGGTGATCCAGATGGCGGTGGACCGGCACCTGGTGACCGGCGACATGGAGGGCTTTCCCCGGCTGCTGGCCGCGCTGGCGGGTTTGAACCTGCTGCAGTTCATCGTCGGCGCCGTGCAGTTCATGGTCAACGCCCTGTTGGGACAACGGGTGGTGCGGGATCTGCGCCAGGAGGTGTTCGCCCATCTGATGACCATGGACGCCCATTTTTTCGCCCGCAATCCCAGTGGCACCCTCACCAACCGGGTGGCCAACGACGCGGAGGCGGTGAGCCAGATGGTCAGTTCGGGTCTGGTGAATCTGGCCGGGGATCTCCTGTTGCTGCTGGCGTTGGCCGGGGGGATGGTGCTGTTGTCCCCGGGTTTGTCGCTGGTGGTGCTGGCCCTCATGCCGGTGGTGATCGGGATCGCCTTTCAGGTCACGCGGCGCATGCGGATGATTCAGCGGCGCGGAACCCTGTTGCAGGCCCGCATGGCGGCGCGCATCACCGAGGAGAGCGAGGGGCGGGACGTGATGCGTCTGTTTCACCGGGGGGAGGCCGCGGTGGCGGATTTCGATCTCCTCAACCGTCCCCACCGGGAGAACGCGGACCGGAGCAATTTTCTGGAGGCGTTGCAATTCAGTTTTGTCGAGGGGGCCTCCACGGCGCTGGTGGCGTTTTTGTTCTGGTACGGTGCCCACCTGATGTCCGGGGAGGCGTTGACCATCGGGGTGTTGACGGCCTTCATCGATTCGGTGCGGAGGTTGTTCTTTCCGATCCGGGACCTGGCGGGGAAGTTCACCACCATGCAGTCGGCCATGAGCGCCCTGGAACGGATTTTCGCCCTGCTGGACACCCCGTCGGCGATTCGGGAGCCGGACCGACCCTTGGCCCTGGGCAGGGTGAACGGGGAGATCGCGTTCCGTGGGGTTGATTTCAGTTACGGCAAGGAGCCGGTTCTGACCGGACTGGAGTGCCTGATCCGACCCGGAGAACGGGCCGCGGTGGTGGGTCCCACCGGGGCTGGAAAAAGCACCCTGATCAAACTGCTCAATCGGACCCATGACCCGGTGTCCGGCAGCGTGGAGATCGACGGGATTCCCGTGCAGCGGCTGGGATTGGCCGCCTTGCGGCGCATGGTGGGTGTGGTGCAGCAGGAGACCTTTCTGTTCTCCGGCACGATTGCCGACAACATCGGCCTGTTCGATGCCGCGATCGGGCGGGAGCGGATCGCCCGCGCCGCCGGGGAGACCGGGGCCATGGAGTTCATTCGCAATCTGCCCGCGGGGTTGGACACGGTATTGACCGAGCGGGGCAACAATCTCTCCTCCGGTCAGCGCCAGTTGTTGGGCATAGCGCGCGTCTTCGCCTTCGATCCCCCGATTCTGGTGATGGACGAGGCCACCAGCTCGGTGGACGCGGTGAGCGAGCGTTTGATCCAGTCCGCCCTGGAGCGTTTGATGGCCAATCGGACTTCATTGGTCATCGCCCATCGCCTGTCCACCATACGGCATGCGGATCGCATCATCGTGTTATCCAGGGGTCGCATCGTGGAGGAGGGCAGCCATCCGCAGTTGATGGAGCGCAACGGACTGTTCGCCACCCTGTACGCCCTGCAATTTCAAACCACCCGCGAGCCGTCATGAGCAGATCCGAATCCGATGATGCCGAACATCAGCGGCGCCTGCTGGAGTTGGTGGAGCGGGCGGAAGGGTTGGCTTTTTCCGAGGAGTGGCGCACAACCCCCCGGGTGATGCGCCAGCTGCTCAAAGAGTGGCAGGCGTTGGAGGCTCTGCGGGCCGCGGAGGAGCCGGAATGGATCACCCGCTTCCGGGCGGCCCGGCAGACCTTCATGGAGCGCCGGGCGGAATACTATCTTCAGGGCAATCTCCGCAAGGGGGCGGACCTGATGCGGAAACTGGAAGCAACAGAGGCCGGGATCATCGCCTTGAAGCAGGATCTCCAGGCCCACTATGAAACGCTGCACAACTGCGAGAGCCGGCTGCAGGCGACCCCGGTCACCCGGAGGGAGAGCGCCGTGCAGCGTTTCATCCGCGACTCCATCGTCTCCCTGAAGGAGGAGATCCGGCAGAAGGAGGCCGCGTTGGGCAGGTTGGAGTCATCCGTCAACAGCATTTCCAGCCGTTATTATTGTGTGGAGTGAGCTGTCTTGGCGGGATTGATTCCGTTCCCCGTTGTTTTTCAGGGTGTGGTCGCGCCGGGTGACACCGCCACTTCGGTGACTTCGCTCTCCCACAGGCCGTGCCTGGTGCAGTAGGAGAGGGCGGCGAGCCGCAGTCTGCTGCCGGAGGGCACCACATTGAAGGTCACTTCGGCCTGAGCCTTTTTGCCCGTGCCACCCAGGGTGCCGGAGGGGAAGCCGGCTTCGGCCAGCAGGGTGGTGCCATCGAAGAGCTGAATGGATTTGATGTAATGTTCGGCGTCGTCGGGATGGTTGTACTCCTTGCCCATGCGCACGGTCACGGGAAACTTCTCGCCCGCCGTGGCCAGGGTGCCGCACTCGATGAACGGGGAGTGACGGTCGATATAGTCCTTTTTGGCTTCCTTGTCGATGTTGGAGATATCGACATAACGGTTGATGATTGGCATGGTTTGTTCACTCCCTTTGCTGATGGTTGAAATCTGCCGCCAATTGTACAAAAAAAAGCCCTAGAATGCAACGATTCCCGGCGCCCCATGCCCTTGTCGGGATGCGCGCCGCCGGGGGGTTGGAATGCGACTCGCTGTGCGCGAAGACCATTGACACAGCCCCACCCGATCCTGTATAGAGTTCTTCATGGACAGCGGAATTCTTCCTGCCGGGCTGTCCACCCCAAACGCCCAGGTAGCTCAGTCGGTAGAGCAGAGGACTGAAAATCCTCGTGTCGGCAGTTCGATTCTGTCCCTGGGCACCACTTTTTAAGATTCAATCAAAAGGCCACGGACTTCCATCCGTGGCCTTTTTTTTTTGTTGGAATTCACAACAGTTCCCATACCTTCATTCGACGAACCACGGGATTGGACGCGCACATGATGAACGCTGGCCAGATCTGAAAAAAGGCTTCTGAGTAAAAACCGGAAGCTGATTTTTGTGGATGAATCCGGATTCCACCTCTTTGCCGTCAGTGGTGAAAACCGATGCTCCGAAAGGTGAGACACCAGTTTTGCATGGCTTGCTGAGTCGGGATCATTGATCCGTCATCAGTGGCATCACCGCATCCGGAAAACGGTTAAAGACAATGCCAGGGACGTTCATGAGAAATGCTCCTTCTGCTCAGAAGTTCTCGAATTCATCATCCGCATGCTTCTCAGAACCCATCTTCATCTCAATCCCCTTGGCTTTGTGCGCTGGCGCGGGCAGTGCTTTTGGCGCCTGTTTCTGAACGGAAGCGATCTGGGGCCTGGCAGCGATCCCTGGTTTTCGAGTCGGTTTCCGCGCGACGGTTTGCGCCTGCTGTCCGATGTTGAAGAAGGCGATGGATTGACTCATCATGTCGGCTTGCGCGCTCAGTTCTTCGGCGGTCGCGGCCATCTCTTCCGAAGCCCCCGCGTTTTGCTGGATCACCGAGTCGAGCTGCTGGATCGCCTGGTTGATCTGCCCCGCCCCCTGGTTCTGCTCCTGGCTGCCTGCGGCGATTTCCTGAATGAGTTCCGCCGTCTTCTGGATGTCGGGGACCAGCTTGTTGATGATGCCTCCGGCCCGTTCCGCCACATCCACGCTGGAGGCGGAGAGATGGCTGATCTCTCCCGCCGCGGTTTGACTGCGTTCCGCCAGCTTTCTCACTTCGGCGGCCACTACGGCAAACCCCTTGCCATGTTCCCCAGCCCGTGCCGCCTCGATGGCGGCGTTCAGGGCCAGCAGATTGGTCTGGCGGGCGATTTCTTCAATGATGCCGATCTTGCTGGCGATCTCCTTCATGGCATGCACCGCCTCCCCGACGGCCTTGCCCCCTTCTGCGGCGTCCCTGGCGGCTTTTTGCGAGATGTTCTGGGTGGTGTTGGCGTTGTCGGAGTTTTGTTGAATGTTGGCGGTCATCTCTTCCATGGCTGAAGAGGTCTCCTCAATGGAGGCCGCCTGTTCGGTTGTTCCCTGGGAAAGATTTTGCGCGGAATTCGAAATTTCGTTGCTGCCGATGGAAACCTGTTCGGCCGCCGTCGAGACTTCACCAATGACTTCTCTCAGTTTTTCCGCCATTCTTCGCAACGTCATTGCCAATTGGCCCACTTCATCCTTTTGATCGATCTGAATGGTGGCCGTCAGATCGCCATCGGCGATTCGTTTGGCAAAAACCACCCCCTGGGTCAGGGCGTTCACGATCATGCGGGTGATCAGAAAAGCCAGGAGAATCCCCAGAAACACCGCCGCCACGCTGCTGGCGATGATCATGATGATGGCCGATGCGATTTTCTCCTTGGTCTCCTTTTCCGCCGTTTCGCTGCGTTTGGCGGTATAGGTCACCAAATCGTTGATGGCTTGCCGGTGCGCACTGTAAAACTTTTCCATCCTCTCGATGCTGGTGCGTATCTTGTCCTGCTCGCCAGCCCGCACATGATTCGGATACTCTCCCAGGGCAATGGCAAAAAAATCCACCACAGGCTTGTGAGCCTTTTCCATCAGAGAGACCATTTCCGCTTCCAGATGTTCCTGGATCCAGAACTCGTGACGCTCGTCATAATCCTTTTTCAACTTGGCCAGCTCCTTGACGTCCTTTTCAAGCTCCCCCTTGTCGGTCGTGGTGCTCAATTCCAGGATGGCCGCCCACGGCTCCAGGATGAAGAGAGGTGGTGGCAACACGTCGGCCAACACATCCTTCCCCTGCACGATGCGCTGATATACCGGGCCATTGACCTTGTAGGTCTCGATGGTATTCCAGGCCAGCAGGGACACCAGCACCAACAGCAACAACACCATGCCGAAGCCCAGGCCAAGCTTGACTCCAAGTTTCAAATTTTTCATACCACCCCCTCCGGGGTACCACCCCACTTGAGCGTGGACGGGCCGGATTCGGTTGATTATTGTAATTTATGTGACTACACTACCAGCGAAATGGCTCAACACAGTTTGCCTGGGAGGAACGCGACATGAACACATCGACCCAATTTTGCCCAAACCCAAACTGCCATGTCTGTGGGCTTGTTGG
>JADGCR010000088.1 GCA_015228895.1 Magnetococcales bacterium | reverse complement strand
CGTCAAACCGGGCGGATGCTCAGAGCGTGTCGATAGGCGGTTTCGGCTTCGTGAAACCGTTCCTGACCGAACAACAGATTCCCTGAATTATAATATGCGTCGGCGTGATCCGGTCGCAGGAGCAGTGCCTGTTTGAAGGCCGCTTCCGCTTCGGTCAAGCGCTCCGTGGCGGCATAAAGGGTGCCCAGATTGACGAGGGTTTGCGCATGGTCCGGTTCCAGACGGAGCACCTGGCGGTAGACGGCTTCCGCTTCTGAGTGGCGTTGTCGGGATTGCAGGAGTACCCCCAGGTTGTAGCAGGGGTCCACTCCGTTCGGATGGAGCGCCATGGCCTGACGGAAGCACTGTTCCGCGGATTGATCATCGTTTTGTTGTTGCAGCGCGATCCCCAGATTGTTGATGACCAGCGGGAGATCGGGTCGAAGGGCGAGGGCCGCGCGGAAGGCGGTGACCGCCTCCGGAAGGCGTTGTTGCGCCAGCAGGAGGTTGCCCAATTGGCCCAGGGCCGGAAGATGATCGGGTTGGATGGCCAGCGCCTGACGGAAGCGGTTTTCGGCTTCCACGGGTGCGGTCGGCTGCAGCAGCAGACCCAGATGGAAGAGGGCGTCTGGGAAACGGGGTTTGTGACGCAGCGCCTGGTGGAAAGCGCTTCGCGCTTCCTCCGGGCGTTGGGTTTGTTGCAGCAGCACCCCCAGATTGAAATGGGTGTTGGCATAATCCGGTTGCAGATTCAATACCTGGCGATAGCACGCTTCCGCCCCGGCGGGTTGGCCCCGGGCCTGGAGTGTCATGCCAAGATTGTTTAAGAATTCCGGGTTGTCGGGGTGAAGTTCCATGGCGCGCTCAAAGCAGGCTGTGGCGGCGGTGAGTTGATTTTTTCTGCGCAAGGCGTTGCCCTGGTAGTTGTGTATGGCGGCATCGTTTGGCGACAGGATGAGGGCCCGGCGCAGTGGTGTCAGCGCCTCGTCGAGTTTTTCCTGTTGCAGGAGCGCCAACCCCAGGGCTTTCCAGCCAAAGCCGTCGTGCGGGAAGTGTCGGGTGGTCTCGTTGGCCAGGGCTTCCATCTCCTGGTAGCGCCCCTGTTGGAAGAGGGAGAGCAGGGTTTGGAGGGTGGAGGGGTCGGGTTCTGTCATCTCAGGCTGGAGCAATCACCAATAAAGATTCCGCAGGCGCGGGATGGGCGGATTATAAAAGAGAGAAATTGCGCAAGACCGTGGAGAGCTTCGGATCGTCCTTGGCCAGTTCCCGCAACGCCAGGAGCAACTGATTCAACAGGTTGGATCTCTCCTGCAGGAATTCCTGATTGTTTTTGATCTCTTCGGCGTTCTGGGTGATCCGGTCGTCCAATGGTCTCGTCATGGTGTGGCGGTCCCAAAGGATAAAACCGATGAAGGCGACCATGATGCCCAACAGAGAAGAGAACAGGGTCAGGATCAGTTTGTGGAGGTCGTCGATACGTGCGTTGAGTGACTGATTCAGATCATCGATACGTTTGTTTAATGACTGGTTGTAAGCCTCGATCTTATTGTTTAAGGATAGACTGAGATCGTCGATGCGTTTGTTGAGATCATCGATGCGTTTGTTGACATCCTCGAAACGCTTGTTGATGTCCTCGAAACGCTTGTTGATGTCCTCGAAGCGTTGGTTCTGTTTGTCTTGGCCAGCCTTGATGGATGCGAGTTCCTGAATGATCTCCCGATCGCTGATGCGGGGCGCGACCTCAAGGGCGCCGGCTTCGGCACACCAGAGCATCAATGCGAAGCCCGGCAAGGCCAGCGCAAGAAACAGCAGCGACGATTGTGGCAGGACTCTCAAGAAGTGCATCGCTTTGCATCCTTTTGCACGCGCAAATTGAGCCGATGAGGGCATGGCTTTATGATGCAGCATCATACTGCATTTAATGAGGTTTTTCAATGCGAATCGGCGTGATTTTGTATTTCTGGGAAAAAGGGTTTGCCGATCGCCTTGTTTGCCGGTACCCTGAATCCTGCCCGAAACCCTGATCCCGACCTTTTGAAAAGGTGTAGCCCGGTTGTCATGAACGCGCGTATTTTCGCAGGATCCGTTGGTGTGGTCACTTTGGATGATGTCGGCTGCGTGCAGGCATTCGATGAGGTGGCCGCAACCCTGTTTGGTTACGATGCCGCCGAGGTGGTGGGGCGGAACGTCGCCCTGCTTCTGGCCGAGCCGTTCCCCGCACAGCCGTCCCACCTGGTCGGCACGGGCCGGGAAGTGGCGGGTCGGCGCAAGGATGGGAGCGCGATGCCCGTCTGGCTGGCGGTCAACGCCATCGCAGTGGGGGAGGGGAGGACGCTTGTGGCCTCCTTCACGGATCTGACGGCATGGAAAAAAGTCGCGGACGAACTGGCGTGCGTCCTGGAGATGAACCGGGGGATGCGGGAGACCACGCACCAGCCCATCATCACCATCCACGCCAATGGCGCGATCCACAGCTTCAATCCGGCGGCGGTGCGGCTGTTCGGTTATCAGGCGGATGAGGTGCTGGGGCAGAACGTCAACATGCTCATGCCCGAACCCGTTCACGCTGAACACGACGGTGATCTCTCCCGGTATCTGCGGGAGGGAGATCCCCGCGTTATCGGCGCGGGTCGCGAGTTCACCGGCCGCAACAGGAGCGGCGCGCTTTTTCCCATGCAGTTGGCCGTCGGGGTCATGGAGATGGCCGGAGCGAGGATGTTTGTCGGGGTGATCACCGACCTCACCGAGCGCAGGCAGGTGGAGGAGGAACTGCATCGCCACCGGGATCACCTGGAGGAGTTGGTGGCCATCGCCACCACCGAGGTCAAGGCCATCGTGCAGAGCGCGGTCAACGCCGTCATCACCATCGACAGCCATGGGATCATCCGCACCTTCAACCCCTCCGCGGAAAAGATGCTGGGCTGGAGCAGGGAGGATGCGGTGGGCAGGAACGTCTCCATTTTGATGGAAGAACCCATCGCCTCCCAGCACGATGGTTATCTGGCCCGTTTTTTCGCCACCCGCGAACCTCACATCATCGGTCTGGGCCGGGAAGTCACCGCCAGGCGCAAGGATGGCACCAGCTTTCCCGCCCATCTGGCGGTGGGTCATCTGGAACTCTCGGATGGGCGTCATATTTTCGTGGGATTCCTCTCGGACATCACGCCCCAAAAGCGCAACGAGACGGAGTTGAAGCTGGCCAAGGAGGAGGCCGAAGCGGGTGCCCGCGCCAAGGCGGCCTTTGTGGCCAACATGAGCCACGAAATCCGCACCCCGATGAACGCCATACTCGGTTTCGCCGACGTGGTTCTTCAGGACCGCGCCCTGGCTCCGGAGACCCGGCGTCATGTCAAAACCATTCTGAGTTCCGCCAAGTCTCTGCTGGGCATCATCAATGACGTTCTGGATGTCACCAAGCTGGAGAGTGGCAAGCTCACCCTGGAGACGGTCTGCTTTCATCTGCCCAACGTGCTGGCGGAAACCTTGCGCACCGTGGAACACCGGGCGGCGGAGAAGCATCTGGACCTGCGCGTCGAGTACGACGACGCGCTGCCCTCGCGTTGTCTGGGGGATCCCACCCGTCTGCGGCAGGTGGTGTTGAATCTGGTGGGCAATGCCATCAAGTTTACCGAACAGGGGAGCGTCACCGTGGTCGTGGAGTCTGGGCGGCAGCAGGGCTTTTTGCATTTCTCCGTGATCGATACCGGCATCGGCATGACCCGGGAGCAAACCGCCAAGGTGTTCGACGCCTTTTCCCAGGCAGATGTCAGCACCACCCGTCGTTTCGGGGGCACCGGACTGGGAACCACCATCTCCAAGCAGATCGTGGAACTCATGAAGGGTGAGATCTGGGTGGAGAGCGAACCCGGCCAGGGGTCGGTGTTTCATTTCACCGCTCATTTGCCCCCGGCCCCTCAAATCCAGGGTTGCCTGTACGAGGATGGGGACGCCATCGAGGAGGGCTACCTCTCTCCCCGACTGTTTCAGATTCTCCTGGCTGAAGACATCGAGGTCAATGCCACCCTGGCCTTGTTGCGTCTGCGACAACAGGGTCATGCGGTGACCTGGGCCAAAAATGGTCTTGAGGTGGTGGATCATTTTGTCCGGGGCGGTTTCGATCTGATCCTGATGGATCTGATGATGCCGGAGTTGGATGGATTCGAGACCACCAGAATCATCAGAAGGATGGAACGGGACACTTCTGGACACATTCCCATCCTGGCGTTGACGGCCAGCGTCATGCACAAGGAGAACGACGCGTGCATGGCTGTGGGCATGGATGGTGTCGAGGCCAAACCCATCGACTTCTTCCGGCTGCTCACCACCATGGAACAACTCGTTCCCAAGGGATCCGGCCAACCCAACACCCTGCTGCCGGACACTCCCCGGACCGGGTTGGCCCTGGATCTTTCGCCCCTGAACGGGGTGGTGGCGTATCAAAAAGCCCTGAGAACCTGGCGGGACGCGACGGCTTATGTCAAGGCGTTGGTTTCTTTTGCCGCCGGGCACGGCCTGGACGCGGACAGGATCGCCCGGTTGCTGACCACCCATCCCCGGGATCAGGCTTCGGCACGGTTCGCGGTCCACGCCTTGAAGGGCGTCGCGGGCAATCTGGCGGTGGAGCGGGTGGCGCGCGTGGCGACCGCGCTTGAGTCCGAGTTGAAAGCCGGCAACCTTGACGCGGCGCACGCCCATCTGCCACCGCTGCGTCATGCCCTGGAAGCGGTCACCGTCGCCATCGGTCGTCTTCATGCGGTCCCGGAGGAGCGGTCACCCCCTCTCCACCCTGTGGACGCGGCCACGTTGCAGGGTTGTTTCGGGACCTTGCTCAAGGCGTTGGAGACCCTCAATCCCGATGTCGTGGAGCCGGTCATGGCCATCCTGGCCCGACATCTCCCCCAGCAGGAGCTGCTACCGATTCAGCAGTGTGTGGACAGGTTCGATTTCGAGGCGGCCACCGTCCGCGCTCAGGCGTTGGCCGACAGGGTGTCCCTGAAGGTTTGACCACAAAGTTTTTTCCAGGACTCCCATGTCGGATATCGTGCTGACCACCTTCAATGCCCGTTTTGCCCATGCCTCTCTGGGGTTGCGCTGTTTGTTGGCCAATCTGGGACCTTGGCGGGAGCGGGCGGAGATTGTGGAATTCGATCTGGAAAAACGCCCCGAGGAGGCGGTCGAGGCGCTGCTGACGGGTGATCCCGGGATTGTGGGGTGCGGGGTGTATGTCTGGAACACCGAACTGGTGACTCGCACCGCGACGCTGCTCAAACGAATCCGACCCGCGGTGGTGCTGATCCTGGGGGGGCCGGAGGTGGGACATGCCCTGGCGGAACACCCGCTCTCCCGATTGGCGGACCATCTCATTGTGGGGGAGGGGGAGGAGGCGTTTCGCGAACTCTGCGGGCGGATTCTCGCGGGTCAGCCACCAGCGGACAAGGAAATCATCGCTCCGCGGCCCGATCTCGGTCAACTCCAACTGCCCTACCCCCATTACCAGGAGAGGGATCTGGCCCACCGGCAACTCTATGTGGAATCCTCCCGTGGGTGTCCGTATCGTTGCGTCTTTTGTCTCTCCTCCCTGGACGAGAAGGTGCGGCGTTTTCCTCTGGAGCCGTTTCTGGCGGCCATGCAATCCCTGTTGGAACGGGGAGGGCGACGGTTCAAGTTCGTGGACCGGAGTTTCAACCTGTTGGAACACCATGCGGTGGCGATTCTGGACTTTTTTCTTCAGCGGGTCGCGTTCGGGGTGTTTTTGCATTTCGAAATGCTTCCGGATCGCCTTCCGGACGCCATCAGGCGACGGCTGGCGGCCTTTCCTCCCGGCGTGGTGCAACTGGAAATCGGCATTCAATCCTTCAATCCGGAGGTGCTGGCCCTCACGCAGCGTCATCAGGAGTGTGACCTGGTGGCGGAGAATCTGACCTGGCTGCTGACCGCCACCCATGCGCATCTCCATACCGACTTGATCGTGGGCCTCCCCGGCGAGAACCTGGAGAGCTTCGCCGCCGGATTCGATCGCCTGGTCTCCCTGGGACCCCACGAAATCCAGGTGGGCATCCTGAAACAACTCGCCGGCACTCCCCTGGTCGCCATGAGCCGAAAGTACGGGATGATCTTCAACAGCGAACCCCCCTATGAACTGCTGGCCAATGATCTCATCGATTTTTTCACCATGCGTCGCCTCAAGCGTTTTGCCCGCTACTGGGATCTGGTGGGCAACTCCGGACGGTTTCCCGCCACCCTGGCCCTGGTGTTTTCCCAGGGTTCCCCGTTCGCGACCTTTTTGCGTTTTTGCGACTGGTTGTTTACCTCCACCCATCAGACCCACCAGATCGCGCTCCCCCGTCTGACCACTTTGGTGCGGGAAGGTTTTTCCATTCCGGGCGTGGTGGATGACGAGGCCCTGCGCGCGGCGGTCGCAGCCGACACCCGCGCCACGATACCTGTCGGCCCGCAGACCTCGGCCACACCACCCAGACAACAGCGCGCCAACCAGGGGAGCCGGTGACGCGACGAAAATTTCCTGGCGTCAGCCGTGGTCAACCCCTGCCTGTTGTGCCATAATGATCCAGATGACTCACCCTCCATCCATCGTCTTGCAAGCAGGCCAATAAACCATGTCACAAACCTTTCTGGAATTCGAACGCCCCATCGGGGAATTGATGTCGAGAATCGATGACCTGCGCCTGTTGTCGAACAGTTCGGACATCAACATCTCCCAGGACATCGTCCGCCTGGAACAGGAAACCGTCAACCTCACGGAACGGATTTTCGCCAAACTGACCCCCTGGCAGAAAACCCTGCTCTCCCGTCACCCGGATCGACCCTTTTCCACCGACTACCTGGAAACCGTCTTCACCGGCTTCCGGGAACTCCACGGGGATCGGGTTTTTGGGGACGACGAATCCATCGTGGCCGGTCTGGCCGTGCTGGACAACCTGGATGTCATGGTCATCGGTCAGGAAAAGGGACGTGGCACCAAGGACAAGGTGCGGCGCAACTTCGGCATGCCCCGACCGGAAGGGTATCGCAAGGCGTTGCGCTTGATGAAAATGGCGGAAAAATTTCGCTTGCCCATCATCTGCCTCATCGATACCCCGGGCGCTTATCCGGGCAAGGGGGCGGAAGAACGGGGACAGGCGGAAGCCATTGCCCGCAACCTCAAGGAGATGGCCGCCATCAAGGTGCCCATTCTCTCGGTGATCATCGGCGAAGGGGGCTCCGGGGGCGCCCTGGCCCTGGGCATGGGCAACCGGGTCCTGATGATGCAGTACGCCACCTATTCCGTCATCTCCCCCGAAGGGTGCGCCTCCATCCTCTGGAAGGACGCCTCCAAGGCGGAACTGGCCTCCGAAGCCCTGCGCCTGACCGCACAGGACATCCTGGAATTCAAGGTGATCGACGAGATCATCCCCGAACCCATCGGCGGCGCGCACCGGGATCCGGCGGGGGCCGCGACCCTGTTGCAGCGTCATCTGATCCAGAATCTGCAAGCCCTGCTCAAAAAATCCCCCCAGACGCTGGTCAAGGAGCGTTTCGACAAATTCATGGCCATGGGGGTGGTGCTGGAAGGAGGGGCAACCCTTTAATCCGCCTGAGGGGGCTGGGAGGCGTGTTCCAATGTTTTCATCATCAGGATCAGATCCTCCCAGACCGCCCGTTTGCTCGTGGGCGTGCGCAGACAAAAGGCGGGATGATAACTCGCGATGACCGGAACGCCACGCCAGGAGTGGACCTTGCCACGGGCCGTCCCCACCGGGCTGTTTTGCCCGAGCAGACAGTCGATCGCCACCTTGCCCATGGCAAAGATCACCCTGGGACGGAGGATCTCCAGTTGGCGAAACAGATACCCCTGACACTGGCTGAGTTCATCCGAATGGGGCTGGCGGTCGCCGGGGGGACGACATTTGATGATGTTCGTTATGAATACCCCTTGCCGTTGCAGTCTGGCGGCCCGCAGCATACCGTTCAACAGTTCCCGCGCCTCGCCGACAAACGGTTCCTGGGCTTTTTCCTCTTCTTCCTTCGGCGTGTCGCCGACAAATACCACCGGAGGATCGAAAGAACCGCTGCCCACCACCGTCCGGTTGCGGGTCAGGGCGAGTCGGCACCGTTCACAGGAGGCCACCTCACTGGCAAGAGTCTCCAGTAAAGGTGTTCTCGCAACCGGATCGACGGGCGTGGACAGCAGGCGGTCCAACGAGGGGAGAGGGGGGGGGAGCGCGGTCTTGCTCGCGACCCGTTGGATCGGCACCGGTTGCGAAGGTGTGTCGAGCCTGGAAAAGCCGAACCCTTCCCCGGAAAGTCGATCGATTCCACACTCCCGCCAGTAGCGCAGGGTGGCCAGCAGGGCCTGTGTATCCACTCTGTATTTTTAGTGCATGGAGGAGGTGCGGTGATGCGTTGGGCGCATGGAATAGGTGGCGGCGTCCTGCTTTAACTTCATCAATTTTCTTTGCAAGATCAGTGCAGTCTGATAGGTTTCTATGCCCTTCACAATGGTCATTCTCTCTGTTGTGTCAAAAATTTCATAATCGTTTTTTTTGGATATAATCCTGAGGGTTTCCATTTGAAAACTCCATGCAGCGAGGGTTGAGGCGTTGGTGGTTTATAAATAGCATTTTCCCTGCCAAGCAATTTGTTGGTTATTTTTCAAATGGTTAACACGAAGATTGCAATAATTTCCCCCCCTGGAGCGTCAAAATGGACC